>NZ_JAMYME010000014.1:0-145808 GCF_040318345.1 Mesorhizobium sp. M1169
TCACCACCGTGCCATGGCCGCTCGCCCCTCAGAGCAAGCGCCGTTCTCTCTCCAAAACTTTTTGCAGAACCTTCAGCACACTATCCTGCCCCGCGATGCGCGAACCCTGGCGAAACCTACGCAGCGGCCAGCAGGCTGGCATTGCCGCCCGCCGCCGTGGTGTCGACGCAGACGGCGCGCTCGTGGGCGTAGGCGGCCGGATAATAGACTTCGCTGACCAGCGGCACGATCGGGCCGGCGCGCTCGGCGATGACCTTGCGCACGATGCGCGCGGCCTCGGGCGTGCCGGAAAAGGCCACGACATCGACCCGCAGCGAGCGCGCTTCGACCGGGTCCGGCCGGCCGTCGATGGCCGCCAGCGGCAGGCCCTTGCCGGTCAGCGCCGACAGCGCTGCCGGCGCGCCGGGTGCGACGGCGAGCACGGCATTGCCGGCGGCCAGCGCCTGGATCGTCTGCGCAAGCAGCGTATCCGCGTCGGGACCGAGGCACAGCACGCGCCCGCGCGGCGACAGCGACAGCGTGTTGGCCTCGCCGGTCGGCCCGGGCAGGTCGACTTGGCCGAAATCGATGCCGGCGGCAGTGCCGATAGCCGCGGCACCCTTGCCGCGCAGATGTTTCCTCAGGATGGCGACGCGATCCGGCCGCGTCGACCAGCCGCCAAAGGCCGGGTCCGGCAGATTGTCGGCGAGCTCGGTCGCCGTCACCTTGCGGCCTTCGGCAAGATGGGTGCCGGCTTCCGGCCCCTTGCGGAAGCGCCGGAGATAATGTGGCCCGCCGGCCTTCGGCCCGGTGCCGGAAAGGCCCTCGCCGCCGAACGGCTGCGCGCCGACGACGGCGCCGATCTGGTTGCGGTTGACGTAGATGTTGCCGGCGTGGATGCCGTCGACGAAATGCTGGGCGCGGCCTTCGATGCGGGTGTGCAGGCCAAAGGTCAGGCCATAGCCCTTGCGGTTGATCGCAGCGATCACCGCATCGATCTCGTCGGCATCGAAGGTGGCGACATGCAGCACCGGCCCGAACACCTCGCGCTCCAACTCCTCGATGCCCTTGACCCGAAAGACGTGCGGCGCAACGAAGCGGCCGTCCTTCGGCGCTTCGAGCTTGGCGATCAGCCGGCCCTGCAGGCCCATTTTGGTGCAATAGTCACGGATCGACGCTTGCGCCTCGTCATCGATGACCGGACCGACATCGGTCGATATCCGCCACGGGTCGCCGAGGCTGAGCGCTTCCATCGCGCCTTTCAGCATCTCAAGCATCTTCTTCTCGACGTCCTTCTGCACGTAGAGAATGCGCAATGCCGAGCAGCGCTGGCCGGCACTCTGGAAGGCGGAGGCCAGGATGTCGCGCACCGCCTGTTCGGGCAGCGCAGTGGAATCGACAATCATGGCGTTCAGGCCGCCGGTCTCGGCGATCAGCATGGCGTCGGGCGCGGCGGTGTCGGCGAGCTGCTTTTCGATCAGCTTGGCGACCTCGGTCGAGCCGGTGAAGCAGACGCCGGCAATGCGCGGGTCAGCGGTCAGCGGGCCGCCGACCGAGGGGCCGTCGCCGGGCAGAAGCTGGATGACATCCTCCGGCACGCCGGCCTCGCGCAGCAACTGGACAGCGCGGAAGGCGATCAGCGGCGTCTGTTCGGCCGGCTTGGCGATCACCGAATTACCGGTGACGAGTGCCGCCGCGATCTGCCCGGTGAAGATGGCGAGCGGAAAATTCCACGGCGAGATGCAGGCGATGGCGCCGCGCGCCTCGGTGCCCGCCTCGGCATTGGCGGCCTCGGCCGCATAGTAGCGCAGGAAATCGACCGCCTCGCGCACCTCGGCAACGCCGTCGGCGAGCGACTTGCCGGCTTCGCGGGCGGCGAGCGCAAAGAACTCGACGGCGTTCGCCTCGTAGAGATCGGCCGCCCGGTTGAGCATGGCAGCGCGCTCGGCGACCGGGCGTCTTGCCCATGCCGGTTGTGCCTCCACCGCTATGCGTACCGCGGTCTCGACCTGCTTGGCGCCGGCCTCGCTCACCGTGCCGACCACTTCCGAAGGTTTTGCCGGATTGACGACCGGACGCTGCTTGCCGTAGCCGGCGGCGCGGCTGACCGGCTTGGCGTGCCAGCGCTCCGGCCCGGCGAACTCGGCCCTGGCCTTGTCGATCGCAGCCAGCGTCAGCGTGTCGGTGATATCGAAGCCCTTGGAATTGCGCCGGCCTGGACCGAAGATTGCCGACGGCGGCACGATCGCTGGATTGGCGGCGGGACCTTGTTTCTCCACCGTTTCGAGCGGGTCGCGGGCAATGTCCTCGGGCTCGACTTCCTCGTCGGTGAGCTGGTGGACAAAGGAGGAATTGGCGCCGTTTTCGAGCAGCCGGCGGACCAGATAGGCGAGCAGGTCGGAATGCGCACCGACCGGCGCATAGATGCGGCAGCGCGTGCCTTCGGCCCGCCGCACCGTCTCATGCAGCGCCTCGCCCATGCCATGCAGCCGCTGGAACTCGAACGTATCGCGCTCCGTCGTCATCGACAGGATGGCGGCGACGGTGTGGGCGTTGTGGGTGGCAAATTGCGGATAGATGCGATCGGTCATCGCCAACAGCTTCTTGGCGCAGGCCAGGTAGGAGACGTCGGTGTTGGCCTTGCGGGTAAAAACCGGATAGCCGTCGAGCCCGAGCGTCTGCGCCCGCTTGATCTCGGTGTCCCAATAGGCACCCTTGACCAGCCGCACCATGATGCTGCGGTCGTATTTCCTCGCCAGCTCGTAGAGCCAGTCGATGACGAAGGCCGCGCGCGGGCCATAGGCCTGCACGACGACGCCAAAACCGTTCCAGCCGGCAAGCTCCGGTTCGGCCAGCACCCGCTCGATGACGTCGAGCGACAAATCGAGGCGGTCGGCTTCCTCGGCGTCGATGTTGAGGCCCATGCGCGAATGGCGCGCCGCCAGCGCCAGCGACAACAGCCGCTCGGCCATGACGGGCAGCATCTTTTCCTTCTGCGTCACTTCATAACGCGGATGCAGCGCAGACAGTTTTACCGAGATGCCGTGGTTCTGGCGGATGTCGGGGCCGTTGGCGCCGGCATCGAGCGAAGAGATGGCATCGGCATATGCCTTGAGGTAGCGCAGCGCGTCGGCCTCGGTGCGGGCCGCCTCGCCCAGCATGTCGAAAGAATAGAGATAGCCCTTCTGCGTCATCGGTCGGCCGCGCCTGACCGCCTCGGCAATGGTGCGGCCGAGCACGAACTGCTCGCCCATTTCGCGCATGGCGGCGGCGACGGCCTTGCGGATGACCGGCTCGCCAAGCCGGCGCACCATGGCGCGCAGCGTGCCTTCGATGCCGCCCTCGCCCTCGTCGAGCACGCGGCCGGTCAGCATCAGCGCCCAGGTCGACGCATTGATGAAGATCGAGCTCGAGCCGCCCGCATGCGCCGACCAGTCGTGCGGCGCGATCTTGTCGGCGATAAGGTCGTCCATCGTCTCGGTGTCTGGCACCCGCAGCAGCGCCTCGGCCAGGCACATCAGCGCCACGCCCTCCTTGGTCGACAGGCCATAGGCGGACAGGAAGACCTCCATCAGCCGCGGATCGGACGAGCCGCGCACCGCCCGCACTAGATCGGCGGCACGCGCCGAAATCGCCTTGCGGTCTTGCGCGGACAGCCCGGCCGCCTCGGCCAGCCGCTTCACCGCCTGGTCTTCGTCGGGCAAATAATTGGCACGGATCTGCTGGCGGATGGTGTCGAGCGCTGGCATGGCGGTCCTGTAGAGCGAGCATAAGGGAGCGGGCCGGCGGTCACCGGACCGAACGGCGCAAGCTAACATAAGTAGGGATTGCAGTCGGTCCAAAGAAGTCGACAGAACAGATCGATCGATCTATCATTAGGGCTGATCACCTCCTATTCGACCAGGAATTCAGTGACGGAAGACCAATTGGACCGCATCGACAGGAACATCCTGTCGGCTCTGGGCAGCAATGGCCGGCTTTCCATGTCGGAACTGGCGGCGAAAGTCGGCCTGTCGAAGACGCCGGTGCAGGCACGAGTCAAACGGCTGGAGAAGGACGGCTTCATCAGGGGCTACCAGGCGATCATCGACCGTGAGCGCATGGGCGAAGGCCATGTCGCCTTCGTCCAGGTGAAACTGTCCGACACCCGCTCGGCCGCGCTCGACGCCTTCAACCGCGCCGTGCAGGCGGTGCCGGAGATCGAGCAGTGCCACATGATGGCGTCGAGCTTCGACTATCTGCTGAAGGTCCGCACCACCGACATCGCCGCCTACCGCCGCGTGCTCGGCGAGCGCATCTCCGCGCTGCCGCACGTAGCCCAGACCTCGACGTTTGTCGCGATGGAGACGGTGAAGGATCGGTAGGAGAGCGCTGTTGTTGTCCCGCCCTCACTCCGCCAGTGTCTTCAAAAACGCCACCAGCGCCGCGCGTTCGCGGTCCGAAAGCTGCAGCGGGTGGATCTCGGATGTGCCCTCGACGCTTGCCGGTGCCTTCGAATAATGCGCCACCACCTCGTCGAGGGAGGAAAACTGCCCGGCGTGCATGTAGGGCGGCCGGGTGGCGGCACCCCGCAGCGACGGCGTCTTGTAGGCGCGGACGAGTTCCGGCCCGGTCTTGACCATGAAGCGCAACTCGCGGCAGGCGCTGGCATCGCCGTCGCGAAAGGCGCCGAAACAGTTGAACGGATCGGCCTCGACCTGCGCCACCGCGTCGACGCGGCCGCGATCCGGCGGCAGGCCCGCGACCGGCGGCACGCCGGTGTTGTGGAAGCTGCCGTCGGTAAAACGCGGGCCGTTGTGGCAGGTCACGCAATTGGCCTTGCCGATGAACAGCTTCAGGCCGAGGATTTCCTCCGGCGAAAAGGCGGCGTCGCCTTTCGGCTCGGCGCCCGCAGCCAGGTCGATGGCGAAGCGGTCGAAGCGTGTCTGCGGCGGCGCGATCGAGCCCTCGAAGGCGGCGATCGCCTTGCCGATGTTGGCAAAGACGCGGTTGACCTCCTCGGCTTGACTGGCGGGCATGGCGTTCCAGGCCGCCTTCTCGGCATCGGTGCCGAGCGGGCCGGCATTGGCCGGCACGCCCGAAAGGTCCGGCAGCGGCCCGAAGATGCGCTCGTAGCGCTCGCCGAAGCGGGCCTTGATGTAATGCGCGAAGGCGGCGCGGTTGCCGGCCTGCTCCAGCGGATTTTCGAGCGGTGTCAGCGCTTGCGCCCACAGGCTGTCGCGCCGCCCGTCCCAGAAGAACCAGGAATCATGCGCGACGCCGGCCAACGGCATGGTACGACGGTTGGTGCGGCCGACGGCGACCGCTTGCGGCAAGTCGTCCTGGAATTGGCGGTCGATCTTGTGGCACGTCGAGCACGATACCGTGCCGTCGCCGCTCATCCCGGTGTCGAAGAACAGCGTCGAGCCGAGTGCCGCGGCGGCCGGCACGTCGGCAAAGCGATTGGTGGTATCGGGCTTCAGCTGCGGCAGCCTGGACAGCGCCAATGAGGCGATGGTCTGCTTCTCGGCGTCGGAAAACTCCGGTCTGCCGCAGCCGGCGAGCACCGCCACCATCACCAACGCGAGAAGACTGGAAAACCGGCTCATCTATGGCTCACAGCACCACGTTGAAAACGACAGTGTCCGAACCGGCCGCGGCGGAAATGGCAAAATGCAATTGCCACCACCCGCTCATCGTGAATTTCACGCCGTCGATGCGATAGCGCCCCGCGCCGAGGTAATCGGTCGCCTGCGGGCTGGTCGGCAGACCGTGCTTGTGCTGCGGCATGCCGCCGGAAATCGTTATCGCAGCACCTTCCACCGGCGCACCTTCGACGGTTTTCAGCGTCAGCAGCCAGGATTCCAGTTCGCCCTGCCGGATGACGCCTTTCTCGGGCTCGAAAGTCGCCGCGAACAGCTTGTTCGCCGTCGTCTTGGAACGGCCGACGTCCGAGCTTGGTTGCGGTGCATGCAGCGCCGTCAGATAGACGATTGCCAGCACGCCAGCGAGCAAGGCAGCCAAGCCGAGGCCTCCAAGAAGATAACGCCATAACGATGCCAAACCCATTCCTGTTCTGCGGATAACGTTTCGCTGGGCAGATCGCGTCCCACGCCCCTGTGGGAAATCGCGCCCAGTGCAAGAATCCGCCGTCGCCAAGCATGGCGCTGCCGGCAGCAAAAAGCTACAGCACCGCAATTGCAGGATGGAGGAGTGCTTCATGGCAGGAATCGGCATCGCCTCGATCGGCGAGTGCATGCTCGAGCTTTCGGGCCAGGCCGGGCCGAACTGGCGCATGGGCTTTGCCGGCGACACGTTCAACACTTTGTGGGCGCTGCATGCTTTGAGCGGCGAGCGGCCGGCGACCTATGTGTCGGCGTTCGGCGACGACCCGTTCTCACGCGACCAGATCAAGTTCCTGGCCGAGAACGGCATCGGCATCGGCGCCAGCCCGGTGATAGCGGGCGCCCGCCCCGGCCTCTATGCGATCACGCTGACCGGCGCCGAACGTTCTTTCACCTATTGGCGGGCCGATGCGGCCGCAAGGCAGTTGGCTTCGGACCCAGCCGCATTGCAGAAAAGCCTTGAAAACCAAGCGCTTGTCTATTTTTCCGGTATAACTTTGGCAATCCTCGACGAGGCTCCACGCAAGGTACTGCTGACGGCCGTGGCCAAGGCGCGCGCGGCCGGCTCGCTGATTGCCTTCGACCCCAATTACCGGCCGAGGCTGTGGCGCCAAAGCGAGGAAGCGCAGGCCGCGATCCTCGAGGCGCTCGCCGTCGCCGACATCGCGCTACCGACCTTTCCCGACGAGCAGATGCTGTTTGGTGATACAACACCGCAGAAAACAGCTGAACGGCTGCGAAAGCTGGTCGGCGAAGTCGTCGTCAAGAACGGCGAGGAACCGGCGCTGATCGCGCAAAACGGAACCTCGCAATCGGTGCCGGCGGTACACGTCGCCACCCCGGTCGACACCACCGGCGCCGGCGACTCCTTCAACGGCGCCTACCTCGCCGCTCGCCTTGCCAGCCATGCCCCGGCAGAGGCGGTGCTGCGCGCCCATCGCGTCGCCGCCGCCGTCGTGCAGGTGCGCGGCGCCCTGGCGCCGTTCGAGACGCTCAAGGCTGCGTTCGAGGCAACTGCTATCTGACCTTGATGACGACCTTGCCCTTGGCGCGTCCTGTTTCGACATAGGCCAGGGCGTCATTGGTCGCCTCGAATGGAAAGACCCGATCCACAACCGGGCGGATCGCGCCAGCTTCGATGAGAGCGGTGATTTTGCTCAGTTGATCGCCCTGCGCCCACATGAAAAGGAACGAAAACTGCACGCCGCGGCGCTTGGCTTTGGCCCGAATTCCGCGACTCAGGAAGCTGAGCACCAGCCTCAGCATCAAGTTCAGTCCCTTTTCCCTGGCAAATTCGGCATCCGGTGGACCGGAGATGGAGATGAGCTTGCCACCCGGTTTCAGCACGCTCAGGGATTCTTCCAGTGTCTTGGCGTCCTGGCTGTTCAAGACGACATCGTAGCCCGACAGAACTTTCTCGAAGTCGTCTTTCCTGTAGTCGACGACAACATCGGCGCCGAGACTTTTGACCAGATCGGCACTCGCCGCGCTCGCTGTTGTCGCAACGGTCGCGCCGAGGTGCTTGGCCAACTGAATAGCAAATGTCCCGACGCCGCCGGAACCAGCCTGAATGAAGACCTTCTGTCCCTTCTTCAGGTTTGCCCGTTCGATGAGCGTCTGCCAGGCGGTGAGACCGACCAGGGGAATCGACGCCGCCTCTTCCATACTGAGATTCTCGGGCTTCAAGGCTACGTCGGCCTCATTCACGGCAATGAATTCGGCGAATGTCCCAATCCGGCCATCGCGCGGCCGCGCATAGATCTCGTCGCCGACCTTGAACTTGCTGACTTTCGATCCCACGCGGATAACCTTCCCAGCCACGTCGTGGCCCAGGATGAAGGGCCGGCGGTAGGGCAAGATGAGCTTGAATTCTCCGGTTTTGACCTTGGAATCGAGCAGGTTCACCCCTGCGGCATGGACCTCGACCAAGACATCGCTGTCCTGGAGCTCCGGCTCCGGCATTTCGGCCAGCCGCAGAATAGCCTTCTTGTTATACTTATCGACAACGAATGCCTTCATGGCAGTTACTTTCTAAGAATGCCTGTTGCTGTTCGGGACGAAACAAGCCGAACGTTTTCAGCTGCATAGCCGCCTTGCGGCAAGGCCTCAGCCTCGAGGAAGGACAGGGCCTTCGGGACAAAATCGGCGTGGTTCTGAAATATCCCGCCATGCCCGGCATCCGGATAGATGACCAGATGCGCCCCCGGGATACGCCCGGCGAGATCATAGGTATTGCTGCTCGGCACCATCCTGTCCTGGTCGCCATTCGCAACCAAAGTGGGAATGCGGATGGTGCTCAGGTCTTGTGGCGCCTGGAGTCCGTAGGCCTTGATCGCCTTGAGTTGCGCGCCGAACGCGCTCAGCGATATCGCCTTGTCCCGGTTGTTCCGGCGCTCCTTCAGCCGTTCCAGAAATGCGTTTGCGGCGCGGCGCCCATTCGGCGTTCTTGTGAAGAAGAGATAGTACTTCGGATCCCGAAAAGTCAGCGCGCCCTTGATCATGTCCACGATCGTCAGCGGCGTTACCTTGTCGATGCCTTGCCCACCGGCCGGCCCCGTGCCAGCCAGGATGAGTTTGCGCACAAGCTTGGGCTCGGTCAGCACAATCTCTTGCGCCACGAAGCCGCCGAGTGAAAAGCCGAAGAGATCGACTTCTTCGAACCCCAGCGCCCGGACAAAGGCGACCGCATCCCGCGCCATGCCGGAAATGGTCGACGGAGTTTTGCCACCCGAAGCACCGATGCCGCGATTGTCGAAGGCAATTACCCGCCGGGTCGCAGCGAGGCCATCGACGATGCGCGGATCAAAATTGTCCAGCTGAGCAGCCAGATGGTTGAGCAGGATCACTGGCACGCCCGTCCTGGGCCCGAGTTCCCTGTACGCAAAAGCTATGCCGCCGACATCGACGGAGCGCGTTGGCGCGTCCTGGAACAACGCCGGTGAACGCGGCGACCGATTGGATCTATGTGTCATGCTTGGCGCCTCCGTTTCGTAGGGCCTGGCCAAATGTGTCGTAGTTGCTAGTCGCATGTGCGTGAAATCCTCTGCCTCGCCGTTGTTCAGACCGGCAAGCGGAACTGCTTGCGCAGGCTCTTGTCGAAAATCCCCGCGGGGGCAAAGCGGCGCAGCAGGCTGACCTGGCGCGCTGCGTTGCCAGCGGTATAGCGCCGTCGCGGGCGGGCATCGGTCGCTGCCTTGACAACCACATCCGCCACCACTTCCGGCCGATCGGCTTTGGGCATCACATCGCCCAGCAGCGCCTTGAGCCCGGCTCGAGCCCGATCGTATTCCTTCAACAGCGAATCCGGCTCGATGCCGTTCTGGTCGAAGACGGTGCGAACGAATGCCGGCTCGATGACGGAAACGCGGACGTTGAAGGCGCGCACCTCGTGGTCGAGCGATTCCGAATAGCCTTCGAGCGCGTGCTTGACCGCCGAGTAATGAGCTGAGTATGGCGCGGGTACCAGTCCCAGAATGGAGCCGATATTGATGATGCGCCCTTCGCCGCGCCGCCGCATCGACGGCAACACCGCATTGGTCATTCGCATGACGCCGAACAGATTGACGTCGAACAGGGCTTGTACCTGGGCGACCGAGGATTCCTCGGCGCCTCCTAGCAGACCGACACCGGCATTGTTGACCAGGAGGTCGATCCGGCCGGTCTGCGCGAGCACGGTGGCAACGAGCGCATTGACGGCCGCATCATCGGTCACGTCGCATGCCAGCATGGTCACTCCGCCCGGACCATTACTGGTCTTGCGGCGACTTGTCCCGAAGACAGTGAAACCCGCCCGCGCCAAGGCCTCGGCGCTGGCGCGGCCGATGCCGGAGGAGGCTCCGGTCACGATTGCGGTCTTTTCAGAATTCCCATTCATTTGATGTTCCAGGTTCGAGAGGTCTAGCTTATTTCCACGAGTTGAATTATGATCGTAATATCAGATTATGAGCATAATGCAATAGCAGGACAGGAAAGAGAGACCATGCGCTACGAAAAGGGCCGAAAAGACGCGTCACGCAGCCGGATCATGGAGGTCGCCGCCGAACGTTTTCGATCTGACGGCATCGCGGCGTCCGGGCTGGCAACCATCATGAGCGACGCCGGGCTGACGAACGGCGCCTTCTATCCGCACTTCCAGTCGAAGGCGGAGCTCGTCCGTGAAAGCGTGGCGGCGGCCTTGGACGCGCAGTCGCATGAAGTGCAGGAAGCATTGGCCGCCGGCGGTCCGGAAATGGCCATAGAGACGTATCTATCGGCCGAGCACCGGGACAATCCTGGAAAGGGTTGCGCATCTGCCGCGTTGTTGCCGGAAATTGCGCGGCAGCCGCCTGAAACGCGAGCCCTCTATGCCGAGCGCGCTCAATCCCTGGTGCGCCAGATAGCTGAAGCTCTGCCGCAGACGAACGATCCCGAGGGCGCTGCGTTGGGCATGTTTGCAACGCTCATCGGCGCGCTTCAACTCGCGCGCGCCGTGGAAGGAACGGAATTATCGGATCGTATCCTAGCGGCGGGAGCAGCTGCCGCAAAGGCGCTGATCCGGCCGGTTCAAGACGAGGCGGCCTCCTGAGGGCAGCCCGGATTATTCGGCCGGCTCGAATCTGCCTTGCACCAAGACTGTCTCCACCGGCCCGAGCGGATTGATGATCCGGCTCTCCAGGACTTCGATAAGTTTGCGTCCAACACCCGCCATATCCACGGAATGAACTCCGATCTTTGCCGGCAGGAAGCGTGCCAGCCGCGTGCTGTCACGGGTGACGATGTGGACGTCGCGGCCTGGTGTGAGACCCCACTTGCCGAGAGCGTGCAACGCTCCCAGAAGGCCCAGTTCGTTGGCGCACGCCAAGCCCGTTGGCGGATCTGATGACGCCAGCAAGCGATCGAACCAGCCTGCGCTCGATTCCATGGTGAACATGCCATGACCGAGCAACGACTGGTCGATCGGAATACCAGCCTCGGCCATTGCCCTTCCATACCCGGAAAGACGCGTGGCACTCGCCTGGTCCTCCGGAACGAGAAGTTGCAGCGCAATGCGTCGACAGCCCTTATCCATGAGCCGCCGGGTCGCCTCATAGGCAATCTGTTCATTGTCGACATCGACGTAAGGATACGCGATATCCAGGTCGGTTCTTCCAAACGCGACGAACGGCATGCGTTTATCCAGCAGCAGCTTGACGCGCGGATCAGCCGACACCAGGCGCGTGATGACCAGGCCGTCTGCGCTGTGCGCCTGAAGCTGCCGCTGCACACTCTCAACGGGATCGTCGTCGGGAGTGGTGGAATAGATGGACAGACTATAACCGGCTTGCCGCGCCGCCAGCGTCATGCCTTCGATTAAAGGAAGCTTTAATAGATCGGACAGATGGTCTCGTGTTTCCATCGGGAGTACTGCCGTCAGCGTCTGCGTTCGACCGGTTTTGAGCGCGCGACCATGATGATTTGGTAGATAGCCGACCCGCTTGGCCGCCTCCTTGACGCGGGCTATGGTCGAGGGCTGCACCTCCGGCCCATCCTTCAGAGCGCGGGATACCGTGGTCACCGACAGGGAAAGTTCAGCGGCGATCTGCTTTAGATTGGCCATTGTTCGCCCGACTTCATTTGCGAAAGCGCCGGCTGATTTGCTGACCGCCATAACGTTACCGAATTCGACATCCCGGTCAATCCAAACTCCCGCAGGAAGCAGCTTGACTCCGGCGCATTCAGATGCAATCGTAACGTTACGATTACAAAATAATGGCTCTTTCAAACGATATTCCATAAAAGTTGGGGAGGAGAACCTATGTCCTGGCTACGCATTTCCTTAACAGCATTCGCAATCTCGGCTGCCCTGCCCGTTCATGCGCAGACGGTCACAATCACGACCGCGGGTGGCGACTATGGCAACGCCATGAAGGAGGCCATGTGGGCCCCTGCTGCAAAAGAGCTTGGCTATGATGTCCGCGAGGAGACCCTAAGCGACGGCCTGGCCGCCTTGAAGATGCAGGTCACCTCGGGTGCGGTCACGACCGACGTCATTCACCTGGGCTCACCGGAAGGTGCCCAGGCGGCCGCACAATCGCTGCTGGAGCCACTCGACTACAAGATCATCGATCCGAAATCCGTGCCGGAGGGTGCGAAGTCCGACTACTGCTATCCGTTTGACTCCTATGGCACCGTCATGTCGTGGAACACCAAGACCTATGGCGAGAACCCGCCGAAGACGTGGGCGGAATTCTGGGATGTTGCCAAATTTTCTGGCCGTCGCGCGTTGCGCGCCAATGCGCAAGACTCGATCGAGATCGCGCTTCTCTCCGATGGCGTGGCACCGGCGGACGTCTATTCCGTGCTCAGCACCCCGGAAGGGCTAGAGCGCGCCATCAAGCGGCTTGAAGCGATCAAACCAGATGTCGCCGTGTGGTGGACCTCGGGCGCCCAGTCCGCGCAGTTGCTGAAAGACGGTGAGGCGGATTTGGTCATTACCTGGAACGGACGCGCCCAAACCGTGAAAGCAGATGGCGGCGCGGCTGACTACACGTTCAAGGGTTCGGTCATCGGCACGGACTGTCTTGGGGTGCCGAAGGGAGCGCCGAACAAGGAAGCCGCGATGAAGCTCATCGCAGCGATGACGCAGCCCGCGCGGGTTGCCAAGCTGACCGATTTCATTGCCTACGGCCCAGTCAATCCTGCGGCATATGAGGGTGGCCTTATTCCCGAGGACCGTCTGAAGACCCTTGCGACCGCGCCTGAAAATGCTGGCACTTCGGTGTTTTCCAATTCAGAATGGTGGGTCAAGAATGGCGAGGCTGCCCAAAGAGCCTTCGATGAAATGATGGCTCGCTGACTCTCAGCTCTGACGCATGTCGCGCAAAAATGTGCAGCGCGCGACAACGACATGCATGAAAACAAGAACCTAAAGCGCGTCGCGTGAAGCCGGTCGAACGCGACGCGCTTCAAGGCTGGAGCACATGATGAAGTCGCTCGCGATCGCCATCGAAAGCGTGCACAAGGCTTATGGGTCCTACGTCGCACTGGATGATGTTTCGCTCGACATTCAGGCTGGCGAATTCCTCACGCTGTTAGGACCATCGGGATCGGGCAAGACCACGTTACTCATGGCTCTGGCCGGTTTTGTCCGGCCGGATTCCGGTAAACTTTTCTTGGGCGATCGAGACATCACCCGCCTGCCGCCCAACAAACGAGACATCGGCATAGTATTCCAGAATTACGCCTTGTTTCCCCACATGAATGTCCTGGCGAATGTCGCGTATCCGCTGGTGCTGCGCCAGGTACCGAGAGCGGAGGCGCGTCAGCGGGCGCTTGATACCTTGGCCCGCGTGAAGCTGGATGGTCTGGCGGAGCGCAATATTGCCGCACTATCCGGCGGCCAACGTCAACGGGTGGCATTGGCGCGGGCTATCGTTTTCGAACCGCGCGTGATGTTGATGGACGAGCCGCTGTCGGCGCTCGACAAGAACCTGCGCGAGACCATGCAGTATGAGATCCGGCGTCTGCATGATCATCTACGGATCACCACGATCTATGTAACCCACGACCAGCGCGAAGCGCTGATTATGTCTGACCGGATTGCGGTGATGAATTCTGGCCGCATCCAGCAGATAGATACGCCGCAGCGGATTTATGATCGTCCATCGACCCGCTTCGTCGCGGAGTTCATGGGCGAGGCCAACATTGTGGCCCCGGGCTCAGCGCGCAGAATCGACGGCGCCGAAGCATCACGCGAAACCCTGATGATCCGCGCCGAAAGCTTCCATCTTGATGCGAAGCTCGTCGGGGGAGACGGAGTGGCTCTCGAAGGAATACTGCGCGCCAAAGCGTTCCGCGGCGAGAACTGGCTTTTGACGCTGGCGCTTGACGGCGGGCAAGAGGTTCTTGTCTGCATTCCGGCAGCGCTGGCCGGCGGCTGCGCCGAGCTTGCCGCCGGTCAGCGGATGACCGCATATGCACCGGCAGCGAAGGTTCACGCGATACCGGGAGCGATGGCGTGATCGTCGTCCGGGACCCGGCGCTCGCGGCGGATGCGCGGCGCGAGCGGCGGTTTTTTCTTTCACTTTCGCTCCCGGCGCTGTTCATCGTTGGACTGGCGGCGATACTGCCCATCCTTTGGATCATCCGGCAATCCTTCCTGACCACCGGGGGTGAGTACACCGTCGGCAACTACCAGAAGGTCCTTTCGAGCGGACTGACGTGGTCGGCGCTCGTCACGACCCTCGAACTGTCCTTGGGTACGCTGGCGGGCTGCATTCTCCTCGGCACTCCTCTGGCGCTGGCGCTGGCCAGCGTCAGACCAAGGCTGGCGAACGTGCTCATGGCGTTCGTCATGCTGCCGCTGTGGACCTCTATTCTGGTGCGTACCTATGGTTGGCTCGTGCTCTTGCGGCGCGACGGCCTGATCAACGCGGCTTTGACCGGTTCAGGCCTGACGGCGGAGCCATTGCCGCTGGTCTACAACTTCACGGGAACGCTCATCGGCATGGTGCACTACATGCTGCCACTTTTTCTGCTGCCTGTTTATGCTGCGATGCGCGATATCGACCCAAATCTCATTCGCGCGGCTGCGAGCATGGGAGCCACTCTCAGGCAGGTCATCCGCACAGTCATTATGCCGCTTTCGGCGGGCGGCATCTTCTCGGGTTCGATCATCGTCCTCATCTACGCCATAGGTTTTTTCATCACGCCGGCGGTGCTTGGCGGCGGCAAGGTAAATCCGCTCTCTACCCGGATCGAGCGTACACTATCGACCTTTCAGGACTGGGGGTCGGCAAGCGTCCTGGGCATTCTGCTCCTCGTTCTTATGGCGCTGATCGGTGTGATGTTGCTGGCGGCACGCCGTCTGGTGGCCCAGAACACCGTGGAAGCCTCCCATGCTTGAAGCCTATCCGCAAAACAGGCTCGCCCGCATTTTGCTCTGGAGCTTTGCCGCTCTTGTCATGGCATTTCTGATGCTGCCGACGCTCGTGGTGGTGCCGCTTTCCTTTTCGGCGTCGAATCTCCTCGAGTTTCCGCCGCACGCCTACTCGTTGCGCTGGTACGAGAACTTCTTCGGCTCGGCAACGTGGATGGCCGCGCTGAGAACGAGTTTGGTCCTTGGGACGTTGACGGCGTTGATCGCGGTGCCTTTCGCGCTGCTCGCCTGCATTTCAATGAATCGGCTGGGCGGAAAAACCGCTGCGGCCATCCAGAGCGTCCTGCTGACCCCCTCGATCACCCCCGGTATCCTGCTTGCGATCGGTCTCTTCTTTGTGTTGGCCGCACAACATCTGATCGGAACGCTATTCGGTGTGCTGGTCGGGCATGTGGTGCTGGCCGTTCCGGTCGCCTGCATTGTGTTGCTACCCGCTCTCGCCCGCTTTGACTGGAACCAGGTTCAGGCGGCGCGCAGCCTCGGTGCAAACTGGGCCAGGTCCATTGGCGGAATCATCGTTCCGCAACTTCGGATCAGCTTGCTGTCAGCGACATTGATGGCGTTCCTGACTTCGCTCGACGAGTCTGTGATTTCGATCTTCATCGCAAGCGGTCGCAACAGCACGATGCCGAAGCTTATGTTCCTGTCGCTGCGCGATCAGATCGATCCGACCATTGCGGCGATCTCGACATTGTGGACCGTCATCGTCGTGGCCGTCGTCCTGATTGTGACCCTTCGCCAAAAATCCTGACCGAGACTGGAAACATGCCCACCAATCACCACGCGGCCGACGATCTGACGGATCATTCGACGGACATCCCTCAGGTAGGGTTGGCCATCATCACCGGATCGGCAAACTGGGGGCTTGCCTTCCCGGAAGATATCGAATTCGATGGTGTGCGCACCTTGCGGCGCGACATGAGTTTTGAAACACCTTTCGGTCGCACCGACAACTGGAAGCTGCTCGAGTTCGATGCGTCGATCACAGCCGAAGGGAGAGCAAAACGCGCGCTGTGCATGTATTCGCACGGCAATCCCCGCGACCGTATCGACCATTCCTGCCATCGCCGCGCGTTCTGGGTATTGATGCGGGCGGGTGTACGGCAAGTTCTCGCCTGCTCGACCGTTGGCGCCGTCAACAAGGCGATCCAGCCGGGCGACATGGTGGTGCCCGCCGATATCATTGAACTGACGCAGACCCCGTTTTCACTGCTTCCTGACCGTCAGAGCTTTGACTGTTCGGGCAAGCAAATCGTGTGTCCAAGATGTGCGGCGGTTCTGGTCGAAACGGCCCGCCGTCATTGGCCAGCCGAATGCCGCGTTTATGGCATCGAACAGCAGTTGGTGGCTGCCCATTGTTATGGGCCCCGGCTGACAACGCCTGCCGAAGCCTTGGCATATCGTGGCATGGGGGCGGATGTACTCAACCATTCCATCGCCCCTGAGGCGACCTTGTCGCGCGAGATCGGCGCGTGTTTCGTGCCTTGCGCGTTCGTGACGGCGGGCTTCAACGACTATATGGATCGCAATCGCCAGAAATTGCTGCAGGAGGACGTGCTGCCCAGTCTCTCCATGACAGCCTCGCGGGTCGCGCTGGAGACCGCCGCGCGACTTCCCGCTGATCCGGAATGCTCCTGTCACGGCTTGAAGTCGCCTCAGCCGAAAAAACGCTCCAGCCGGTTCTGAGACGACCTTGGTGCGCCGGATAGCTGAAGCTCTGCCACCGACCAAGGATCCCGAGCGCGCTGCATTGGGCGTGTTTGCGACGATCGAAACGCTGAGGGCGGCGTTTGAGGATTAGGGTCAAAACTCAATCAGACTGGCTGCCGCCAATGGCCCAGATGGGCGGAACTTGCCGTTTGAATCAGTCGGCGGGAATGAGCACAGAGCGCCATGAGCGGAAGCTTAGCAGCGGTCACGCCAGCGCCCAGTTAGCGCTACGAAGCAGACCTTCAGCCTGTGCCGGAAGCGAGGCCCGGCTTACCAAGTGGCATATCCAGGAAGCGCGTCCCCCTCCTCAGCTAGGCACCGTTTTCGGCTCTACGCTATGCCTGCGCGACGAGCCCCTTCCTTAATCGCAGCGAGGGCCAGAGGATTGGTGACGGGATAGGTTCGGATGAAGTTCTCGACGGTGAACCTTGGAAACTCGACGGCAATCCGCCTGGCGATCGACTGCGCCTGCGCCGACTCTTCGAGCAGCGCGTGGCACAGGGCACGGAACATCAGAGTGACGGGAATATCCGGCGGACTTTGGCACAGCGACGACAGACTGTCGGCATAGCGACCGGCGACGAACCGCGCCCGGGCGAGCTGCGCGTAGTACCAACTCGGAGCCTGCGGATTGAGGCGAAGCGCCCGTTCGGCGAGAGCACAGCCTTCTTCCGGATTTCCACACACGAGAGCTCGGCTTGAGGCAAGCATCGACAGCACATCGGCGTCATTGGGTGCCAGGGCCAGCGCCCGGTCGTATTCCTCTGCGGCCCCGCTGATATCGCCGTCAATGGCGCGGAGAGCGCCCATGTAAAGGCGCGTCATCGGATCGGTAGGGTCAAGCGCCAGAGCCTTTTCCACGCATTCTCGCCAGCGCTCGACCGAAGCGGCTGAATCTGGCGTGAAGGCATTGAAGGCATCGACCGCATGTGCCAATCCCAACGTCATCCAGGCCCGCGCGAAGCCGGGGTCGAGTTCCACGGCGCGGGACAGCATGCGTATGGCTTCTGCCCTCGCATCGGTCGTGAATCTGTCGTGCAGTTCCACCCCGAGCAGATAGCAGTCGTAAGCACCCAGGCTCGAGGGAGGCTTCCGCCGAGCCACCTCACGCCCGAGATTGGCAAGCTTGCCGAAAGTGCCTGCCAGGGCGTTGATAACGTTCTGTGTGATGCTGTCCTGCATGAGAAAAAAATCATCGGTCGACTCGTCGAACCGCGCCGACCAAAGGTTGGCTCCGGTCCGGGTGTCGACCAGCTGCACCGCGACGCGGACACGCTGTCCGATCGCCTGGAGGGTGCCTTCCAGCAGGTAATCGGCGTTCAGTTCCCGTCCGACCGAGCGTGTGTCGCTCGCCCGTCCCCGATAGGACTGCATGGTCTGGCGCGAAATGACCGCAAGGTCGGGATAGCGCGCTAGGTCGCCGATCATGTCGGCCGACAGGCCGTCTGCCAGCCGCGTCCAGCCGTCGTCGGCGCTCAGGTTTTCGAACGGCAAAACCGCAATTACCGGCGGCTTACTGTCGTCGCCGGAAGAAAGGCGTGGTTTGGCACCGACGATCTTGCCCGCAGTAGCGGGGTCGATCAAGACACGGTACACGCGAACCGGTTCGGCGATACTTTTCATTTTCTGCACGCCGAGTGAGGCAAAGCCGATCGGCACCTTTCCCCTCACATGGTCGCAGGCGGTGGCGGAAATCGCGATTCCTCCAGGTTCCGCCAGCCCTTGTAGCCGATCGGCGATGTTCACCGCGTCACCGTGGATGTCGTCACCCTCAACGATAACATCGCCCAGATTGATGCCGATGCGGAAATCAAGCCGCCGTTCTGGTTGCGTGAAAACGTTCACCTCCGCCTTCTGTTGCTGGATTTCGACCGCGCAGCGTAGGGCGTCGACCACACTGTGGAACTCGACCAACATCCCATCTCCCATGGTTTTCACCAGTCGACCATGGTGCGCAGCGATCCTTGGCTTGAATACTTCGTTCAGGTCGGTTCGGAAAAGCGCACGCGTACCCTCGTCGTCGATCTGGCTCAAGCGGCCATAGCCGACGACATCGGCAATCAGGACGGCTGCGAGATGACGTTCCATCCCCCAATCCTTCGCGGATTGTTACCCGCTTTCCAAGCTTACAGCAGGTCGCAGGTTGATGCCATTGCCGCCGCCCCTGAAAGACAGCTTTTCAGGTCTGTGTACTTTGCTGCATGAGAGCCCGAATGTCGGATAAGGGTCAACTTGCGTCGTCAGGGCTCTCGGCGTCAAAGGTCCGAGAGGCTTCGAAGTCGGTCGTTCAGAGTGATTGCGTTTTGACTCCAGTGCGCCGCGCCTCATTGGACGCGCAAAGGACGCTATAACACTTTGAATTTTGCATGACCCTTTCCGAACCGGAGGTCAGCGCAGCAAAACCATGCCGGTTTCCGGGGGTCATGCCCTAAGGCAGCCTGAACCGGTATTCGGTCACGTGATGATAGATCTGCCCGGGCCACAGCGTGGCTTGCGGGAAATACGGCCGGTTCGGCGCATCCGGCCAGATTTGCGGCTCCAGGCAGAAGCCCGAAAAGGCCTTGTATTGACGCCCGCCCAGTCCAGGCGAGGACGGTGCCAGATACTGGCCGGTATAGAGCTGGACACCTGGCTCGGTCGTCCAGAGCTCCATCTCGACGCCGGAATTCGCGCCTTGCGCCCACGACGCCTGCTTCAGCGGCCCGCGCGTCGAGGCGAGGCAGAAATTCTGGTCGTAGGGGAGCTGCTCGCCCTCGGTCTCCATGCGCAGCGGCCGCGCCTGGCGAAAATCGAAGGGCGTGCCGTCGACCGGCTTGACCGTGCCTGTCGGGATCAGATCCGCGTCGACCGGCAGATAGGCGCCGGCATTCAGCATCAGCCGGTGATCGAGAATGTCGCCGGCGCCGCCGTCATCCAGGTTGAAATAGGAATGCTGCGTGAGGTTGCAGAGCGTCGGCTCCTCGCAGGTGGCGGTCAGTTCGACGCTGAGCGTGCCGGGGATCTTGAGCCGGTAGGTGCAGGTCACGTCAAGCGCGCCGGGAAAGCCCATCGTGCCGTCGGGGTCGTGCAGGGTCAGCGTGACAAAATCCCTGCCATGCAGCGAAACCGCCCAGGCCCGGCGCGAAAAACCTTGCGAACCGCCATGCAGCGTGTGCTTTTCGAGGAAATTGCGCTCGGTCTGATAGCGTTTGCCGGCAAGCGTGAAGCGGCCGTCGCGGATACGGTTGGCATAGCGCCCGACGACGGTGCCGAAGAATGCGGTGTCCGTCTCATAGTGCTCGAAACGATCATAGCCGAGCACCAGCGGCGCCTCGTGCCCGGCCAGGTGCAGATCCTGGATGATCGCACCCAGGCCGATGATGTTGGCGGTGAGGCCGCCGCCACGGATGGTGAAGCGGCGGACGGCCTCGCCCGCCTGCGTCGTGCCGAAAACCTCGCCGTCCTTCATTGCCATGCTCGCAAGTTCATTGATCGATGCCAGCCTAGCCTTTCGAAGCGGCTCAGGGTCTTTTTCGGTATTACCGCATCAGGCTTCTAGAGACCAAGTCCGCCGATGCAGACATATTTGGTGTCGAGATAGTCCTCGATGCCCTGATGGCCGCCTTCCTTGCCGAGGCCCGATTCCTTGACGCCGCCGAACGGCGCTTCAGGGGTGGTGATGAGCCCTTCATTGACGCCGACCATGCCGTATTTGAGCCCTTCCATGACCCGGAAGGCGCGGCCGAGATCGCCGGTGTAGAAGTAGCAGGCCAGCCCGAACTCGGTGTCGTTGGCGAGTGCTACGGCCTCTTCCTCGGTCTCGAACTTGAATACCGGCGCCACCGGGCCGAAGATTTCTTCCTTCATGAAGCGCATCTTCGGCGTCGCATTGGCGATCACCGTCGGCTCGAAGAACGAGCCGCCGAGCGCGTGGCGCTTGCCGCCGGCGACGACCTTGCCGCCTTTGGCGGTAGCGTCGGCAATCAGCTCCTCGACCTTCTCCACCGCCTTTTCGTCGATCAGCGGTCCCTGCTGGACGCCTTCCTCGAGGCCGGAACCGACCTTCAGCCCGTTGCTCGCAGCAGCCAGCTTTTCGACAAACTGGTCGTAGATGCCGGCCTGCACCAGGAAGCGGTTGGTGCAGACGCAGGTCTGGCCGGAATTGCGGTACTTGGCGGTGATGGAGCCGGCGACGGCCCGCTCGAGATCGGCGTCATCGAAGACGATGAACGGCGCGTTGCCGCCGAGCTCCATCGACACTTTCTTGACCGTCACCGACGACTTCTGGATCAGGATCTTGCCGACCTCCGTCGAGCCGGTGAAGGTGATCTTCTTGACCAGCGGGTTGGCGCAGATCTCGTCGCCGATCTCACCGGCGGCGCCGGTCAGGATATTGATTACGCCTTTAGGGAAGCCGACTTCCTCGGCAAGCGCGCCCCAGGCAAGGCCGGAATAAGGCGTCTGCGACGCCGGCTTGACCACGGCGGTACAGCCGGCGGCAAGCGCCGGGCCAAGCTTGCGGGCCAGCATCGAGGACGGGAAATTCCACGGCGTGATGGCGGCGATGACGCCGACCGGTTCCTTGGTCACCAGGATGCGGCGGTCAGCCCAGGGCGACGGCACGACGTCGCCATAGGTGCGGCGGCCTTCTTCGGCGAACCACAATATGTAGGACGCGGCCGAGCCGATCTCGCCCTTCGATTCGAACAGCGACTTGCCCTGCTCGATGGTCAGCAGTTCGGCCAGCACGTCCTGATTGTCCATCATCGCGTCGTGCAGCTTGCGCAACAGCTTCGAGCGTTCGAGCGCGGTGGTCTTGCGCCACGTCTTGAAGGCAGCGTCGGCGGCCTCGATGGCGCGGCGGGTCTCGGCCTTGCCCGACTTCGGCACGGTGCCGATCTTGAGGCCGGTGGCAGGATTGTTGACGTCGACCGTCTGGCCTGAATCGGCCTGCACCCATTCGCCATTGATGAGATTGGCCTGCCGCATGAAATGGCTGGTTTTCTGAAGCATGATCTCGCCTCCGTTCGGCACCTGGCGGGCCGGTCGCTGATTTCGTGAATGGACGTGCGCGATAGCATCGCTAGAGCCACTGCTCTTAGCCCGGGGCAAGCCCCGCAAGCAATCACAAGATGGCATATAGGGTTTGCGCCAGCCAAAGCGAGAGGCGATGCAGCCGGGTTCTTATCCAAAAACCCGGGTTCTTATCCAAAAACCCGAGTTCTTATCCAAAAACATGGACGACCACTGTCAGCCAAAACGCAGTGGTCACGACCGCACAGGCGGTGGCGATGGTCATCTGGTTCGACGCCAGCGCCTGGCCGGTGTTGAACTGCACGGCGATGAGATAGGAATTGATGCCGGACGGCAACGCCGCAACCATGACCGCCACCTTGGCCGTCAATGGCGGCAGGCCGATCAGCCAGACCAGGCCGAGAACCAGCGCCGGCATCAGGAACAGTTTCAGCGCCGACAGCGCCAGCGCCGGCCTGACATTGCCGGAAATGCCGAAACGGCGCAGGCTGAGCCCCATGGCGAACAGCGCCACCGGGGCGGCCGTGCCGGCCAGCGCGTCGCTCAGCCGCGTCGCAAGCACCGGCAGCGGCGCACCGGTGAAGCGCCACGCCAGCCCGGCCAGTATGCCGATGATCAGCGGATTGATGAATACCCGCCTGAGAAAGCTCCTGACGACGCGGAGCGGATGCACAGGCTCGCTGCCGCCGCGGCCGAACATCTCGAACAGGATGATCGAGGCCATCATCATCACCGGCAGATGAATGGAGACGAGCAGTGACAGCACTTCGAACCCGGCCGGCCCGAACACGCCGATGATGAAGGGCGCGCCGAGCAGGACAACGTTGGAGTAGGACGACGACACGCCGCCGACGACGCCGGCGCGGGCGTCTCGTCCGAAGATGCGCGTAATGACCAGATGGCCGGCAGCCCAGGTAAGCGCCACCGCCGCGAAATAGGCGCCCCACAGCGACCACGGCGCCACGCCGTGGAAATCAGCCTTTACCATGGTCTGGAACAGTAAAAGCGGCATTGCCACGTTGATGGCGAATTCGGATACGCCCTCGCCGCTCGCCGGCTTCAAATAGCCGGTGAACCCGGCAAGATAGCCGAGCCCGACAAGACTGAAAACGAAGAGGACGGTTTCGGTAAGCGGAGACATTTTTCCCGTGATAGGCGAGGCTCGGCGGCGGCGCAATCGCCCTTCCCTCGCGAATGTACCGGCCAACAATCCGGCCGCTCGGATCTCGCCCGAATTTGCTCATGGTTGGATGCCAGCGCTATACAGAGTTGTCGGGGGACACGCGGCGAATGGGCCTTGTCGGAAATCAGCACTTCTTCAAGCAGGCGTGGCTGACGGTTTTCGTCGCCGCCCTGCTCTGCCTGGTCACGACCTTGCTTCGCGCGGAGCCGGCGAGCCTCAAGGGCGTGGCGCTGATTGTCGGCCAGTCGAAATACCAGCACATAGCGGCTCTTCCCAACCCCGCCAACGACGCCCGCGACATCGCCAAGATGCTGACCGATCTCGGCTTCGACGCGCGCAGCGTCACCGACCGCGACACGGCAAAGCTGAAGCGCGACCTCGAGCGTTTCGCCGAGGATGCAGAGGACGCCGACGTCGCCTTGATCTACTATTCCGGCCACGGCATCGAGGCCGGCGGCGACAACTATCTGGTGCCGGTCGACGCCGACGTTTCTTCATTGAAGGACGCCGATCAGGCCCTGGTGCCGATCTCCGCCGTCATGGACGAATTGAAGACGACCGTGCCGGTAACGATCATGCTGCTCGATGCCTGCCGCACCAACCCGTTTCCGGCGGATGCGGTGCTGCGCCGGGCGCCGACGGCCTCGGCCTCGCCGATTGGCGCCGGCGGCCTGGAGCCGGTGCGCGGCGCCAGGGCACTGGCAAACGCGACCGCGACGGAAAATCTGGGAACGGTGATCGGCTTTGCCGCCGAGCCGGGGCGGCCGGCACTCGATGGCATCGTCGGCGAAAACAGCCCCTACGCAGCGGCACTTCTGCGCCACCTAGCGGCAATGAAGGGCACCGAGTTCGGCTCGGTCATGCGCATGGTGACCGAGGAGGTCTATCTCGACACCAAGGCAAGGCAGCGGCCATGGGTCAATGAAAGCCTGCGCCGGCTGCTCTATTTCGGCGTTGCACCGCAGGAGCCGACCGGCGACGACGGCCTGATCACCGGCGAGCGGCGGCAATTGCTGCTGACGATCGCCGAGTTGCCGAACCCCAAGCGGGTACAGGTCGAACTGGCCTCGCTGCAGGACGGCGTCCCGCTCGACGCGCTTTATGGCGTGCTGAAGGCGCTCGGCACCGAAAACATGCCGGAGGACCCCACCGACCTGCAAAAGCTGCTCGACGCCCAGGCCGAGCGCCTGAAGAAGATGATCTCCGAGCGCGACGCGCTGCGCACCGACGACCCCGAGATCAGCCGCCTCGTCGCCTCGGCCGACAAGGCGATCGGCCAGGGCGCCATCGTCACCGCGCGCAACTTCCTCGACCAGGCGGTGGGCCGGGTCGAGCAGGCCAGCGGCGTGGTCGATCGGGCAGAGGATCTGGTCAGGCAGAAGCGTCTTGCCGACGCGGCGATCTATGCCAGGCGCGCCGACGCTTCGGCGCTGGTCTTCGACTATCTGTCGGCCGCCAACGATTACGGCAAGGCCTTCTCGCTGGTCGAGAAATGGGACGACAGGCTGCGCTGGAACTACAAGAACCAGGAGGCGGAAGCGCTTAACGCGCATGGCAACGCCACCGGCGACAGGCAAGCGCTGCAGCACGCCATCGACGCCTACCGCGTCATCCTGAACTTCATCCCCAACGGCGAGCAGAACCGCGACTGGGCGATCACCCGCAACAACATGGCGGTGGTGCTGCAGACGATCGGCGAGCGCGAGCGCCAAATCGACCGGCTGGAAGAGGCAGCGAACATCTTTCGCGATTCGCTTGCCGTGTTCGAGCGCGAGAAAGACGACATCAACTGGGCGGCCGCCCAGAATAACCTGGCCAATGTGCTGTTGAAGATCGGCGAACGCGAGAGCGACCCGAAACGCCTGAACGAGGCGGTGGTGGCGATGCGCGCCACGCTGGAGAAGCGGCCGCGCGACAAAGTCCCGCTGGATTGGGCCGCCTCGCAAAGCAACCTTGGCCTTGCGCTTTACGCGCTTTCGGAGCGCGAACCGGACGGCGAGCGCCTGACCGAGGCCGAGGCCGCCTACCGGCTGGCGCTTGAAGAATATACGCGCGAAAAGGCGCCCGTTCAGTGGGCGATGGTCCAGAACAATCTCGGCAATACGCTGGTGTCTCTCGGCACGCAACGCAACGACAAGGCGAAAATCGACGAGGCAGCCGCGGCATTCCGCGCCGCGCTCGAAATCCGCACACGCGACACCTTCCCGCTCTCCTGGGCGAGCAGCCGTCTCAATCTGGGCAACGCGCTGAGCAGTGCTGCCCGTTTCGATCTCGGCACCGGCCTGCTCGAAGAGGCGGCTGCCGCCTATGGCGACGCGCTGACCATATTCACACGCCAGCGTTTTCCGACGGATTGGGCTTCGGCGGAGAACAATCTCGGCTCGATCTACCAGACGCTCGGCCAGCGCACGCGCGATCCTGCCAGGCTTGAGCAATCGGCTGCTGCATACCGGGCGGCACGGCGCGTCTATACCAAAAAGGAGTTTCCGCTCGACTGGGCGATGACCCACTACAATCTCGGCAACACGCTGCAACTGCTCGGCGGCGTGACCGACAAGCCGGTGCACTACGAGGCGGCGATCGAGGCCTATCGCGATGCACTGCGCGAATACAAGCGCGAGACGACGCCGCGGCAATGGGCACTGGCGCAGGCCGGCCTCGGCTCGGCGCTGCAATGGCTGAGCATGAGCGAGGCCGATCCCGGCAAACTGGCCGCATCGATCGCCGCGCGCCGGGCGGCGCTGGAGGTGCTGACCTTCGAGACCTCGCCCGTCGATTGGGCAAACGCGCAGAACGGCATCGGCATGAGCCTGATCAATCTCGGCAATCTCGAACGCACCGGCAAATATCTGGACGAAGCCGAAGCCGCCTTCGAGGCAACGCTCAAGGTCTTCACCCGCGAAAGCCAGCCGATGCAATGGGCCTTCGAGCAGAACAATCTCGGCGACGTCCACTGGAACCGCGGCAGCTATGGCGGTGGCAATGCCGAATACCAAAAGGCGATCGAATTCTTCGAGAACGCCAAACAAGGATTTACCGAAGCCGGCTACACACTCCCGATCCCGCTGACCGACCGCAAGATCGATCTGGTGAAGAAGCAGATAGCGAAGAAATAGGCGTCTCGGCCGCAGGTTGCACTCGGCTTGTCTTTCAGCCGGCTTTGCCGTCCCTATATGCCGGTCACCGGGGACCTGCCTGCCGGTCACCCGAAAAGGATGTCTGATGCTTCGATTTATGCTGGCGCTGCTGTTGCTTGCCGTTTCCGCCACAGCCCATGCGACGGAAGCCGGCTGGGCGCTGCTGCGCGACGGCGGGCATGTGGTGCTGCTTCGCCATGCCATGGTCACAGGCACCACCGATGCGGCCAATTTCGACCTCGGCAAATGCGCCACCCAGGTCAATCTCTCGGAGCGCGGCAAGCAACAGGCGCGCAAGATCGGCGCGCTGTTTGGCGCCCGCGCGGCACCGGTCGAGCGCGTGCTGTCCAGCCGTTATTGCCGCTGCCTCGAGACCGCCCGCATCGCTTTCGAAAGCGAGCCGGAGCCGTTCGCACCGCTTGACCTGCTGAAGACCGACGAAAAGGAGAAGGCCGCCCAGATCGCTGCGATCCTGGCCGAGATCCGCGGCTATTCCGGGTCCGACAATCTGGTCATGGTCACGCATCTCGAAAACATCAAGGAATTGACCGGCATCTCGCCGCGCGAAGGCGAGGCCGTGGTCGTCGAGCCGCAGGGCGACGGCGTACGGGTACTCGGCCGCGTTACCTTCTGACCGGGCCGGAGCCGGTTGAAGTGAAAATCTAGCGCTTGGTACCTTAAGCGGAATACCGGTTCCGACCCGCGATGAGGTCTTGGTCGAGTCCAAGGTCGACATTGACCTTAGTCAGGAGCAACGAGCGCTTTTAACGAAAGCGAATGCGATGCTTCCGTCTCATCAGGACTTCCGAGCCGTGACAACGGGCAGGTTTTCGTCCTTACTTTGCCGGCCGGAGCCTCAGCGGCCGAAAAAAGGCCCGGATGTCCTCGACCAGGAGTTCGGGTTGCTCAATCGCCGCGAAATGTCCGCCTTTCGGCATGTCGGTCCAGCGCTCGACACGGAAGACTCGCTCGACCCAGGAGCGAGGTGGCATAGGAAGCTCTCGAGGGAAGACTGCAACGCCGAGGGGCGGTGTTATTCGCTCCCTTGGCCCGAAGATCAGGGGGCAGAGCCGGTTCTCTTTGTAAATCCGGAGTGAGGCCTCGATCGTGTTACCGAACCAGTAGAGCGAGATGTCGGTAAGCAGCGTGTCTAGAGGGATGGCGCGTTCGAGTTCGCCTTCGCAGTCGCTCCAACTGCGGAACTTCTCGGCAATCCATGCGGCTAGCCCGATTGGGGAATCTGTCAGTGCAAAGGCTAGCGTCTGGGGCTTGGTCCCCTGCAGAAAAGCGTAGGCCCCCTCCGTTGCGGCGAAATTCGCCGCACTGTCGAGGAATGCCTTCTCCTCCGGCGTGACAGGTGGGTCGTCGCGACCGAGGGTCGGGCGGAAACTGCCTGGAATGTAATTCAGGTGCAATCCGATAAGGTCGTCCGGGTAAAGCCGAGCGAGCCAGGTCGAGACGCCTGCGCCGATGTCGCCACCTTGTGCGGCGAAGCGATCATATCGCAGTTCGCGCATCAGCCCCCGCCACAGCTTCGCGACACGCTTTGAGCTAACGCCGGCCTGATGCGGCGGGGACGAGAAGCCGAAACCCGGAAGCGACGGTGCGACGACATCGAAGGCGTCCTCGGCATCCCCGCCGTATTTGGCAGGATCCGTGAGCAGCGGAATGACGTGCTCGAACTCGGCGAAGGAGCCGGGCCAGCCATGAGTGAGGATCAACGGCAAGGGTGCTGACCCCTTTCCTTTCTGATGAACGAAATGGATGTCGCACCCGTCTATCGTGACCCTAAACTGAGGCAACAGGTTCAGACGTTTTTCGTGATCGCGCCACCTGAAATCGTATTCCCAGTAACGTGAAAGCTTTCTGAGGAAATCAACGTCAGTACCGTCGTCCCATCCGTATGCGAAGATCGACGACGGCCATCTTGTCGATTGGATACGACGCTGTAGGTACTCGATCTGTTCATCCGGGATGTGGATGTGGAAGGAATGCATGGCCACGGGTGTTGCTCCGATCAGCGGCGAAGAATTGTCCCATTATCAAGGCACAGAACGCAGGAAACCTCACTGAGCGACCGCTTTGTCCGCTACTTGCTCGTTCCCGTCTACGAGACGAAGGTAACATTCCACCCTTAGTGGCAATTCGTTTAGTTACTTGGCGTCAGATTTTCACCGCTACCAGCCAAGCGTCGACACGGAGCTTCCATCCCTCGATCATGTCCGCGAACGCGTCCTCTGTAAGTTCGGACAGATAGGATGCTCCTGCCGGGCTCCAAGGCCGTGAGTAATCGACGCCTCCGTGCCTCCGTTAGTGGTCGGTCGGCAGGCCACCTCGACAAATCCGAAACGCGAATCCGGCGTAACTCGAACATAGCGGATGCGATGCGCCTGCCGTCCACCCAAGGGTCTCTCCGATCGGCGTGAACAGCGGAAAGACGCGGTCGATCGGTCCCGAAAGCACGATGCTGTGGCTGCGCGCAAGATGGCTCGTCATCCGCCCTCCCCCCGGTTTCCGCCAGACGGTGGCTGTCCGCTGCGGCAAGCTCCCATTTCGTAGATGCGCTTCAATTGGCCGATTGTTTCCAGGGTCGCCGCGGAGAACGGTGTCCGGCCTTCGAAAGCATGCAGCACGATGCCCTCGATGAGGTCACCCAGGCTCATGTCGCGATGCTCAGCCAAGGCCTTGAGCACCTTCACCAATCGTTTTTCCAGGCGCACCCCGGTCTGCACGCGTTCTATGGTCATAGATCTTTGTACCATGGTACATTGGTACACCCAATGATCAGAGATGGGACGGTTTCGGCATATCGCCGGGGGTTGCCAGCGCCCCCTATTGCTCTGCCTGGGCAGCAATCCCATCTGCGCGCGGCGTATCAGGCCTTTTCCTGCCCGGAAAAACCGATTAGACAGCCCAAAACACATGCGGACAGATTCCGCCCGCAATCGAAGGAAAAGCCCTTGTCCACCACGTTCGACAAAGTCGCCAAGATCATCGCCGACACCAGCGAGATCGACATCGAGACGATCACGCCCGAAAGCCACACCATCGACGATCTCGGCATCGACAGCCTCGACTTCCTCGACATCGTCTTTGCCATCGACAAGGAATTCGGCATCAAGGTGCCGTTGGAAAAGTGGACGCAGGAAGTCAATGACGGCAAGGCTTCGACCGACGACTATTTCGTCATGAAGAACCTGTGCGCCAAGATCGACGCGCTCGTCGCCGCCAAGAACGCCACGTGAACACAGCGCCTGACGCGCCCGACCCACAACAGCCTCCCATGAACCCCCACGACGTCGTCATATCAGGCATCGGCCTTGTCTCGTCACTGGGCGAGGGTCCGGATGCGCATTGGCAAAAGCTCGTCCAGCCACGGCTTGAGCCGGTTCTGGAGGCCTCGCGCTTCTCGCCCTATACGGTCCATCCGCTGCCCGAGATCGACTGGAACCTGCAGATCGCCAAGCGTGGCGACCAGCGGCAGATGGAAACCTGGCAGAGGCTCGGCACCTATGCAGCCGGCCTTGCGCTCGACGATGCCGGCATCAAGGGCAATGACGAACTCTGCGCGACCATGGACATGGTGGTGGCCGCCGGCGGCGGCGAGCGCGACGAGGCGGTCGATGCGGCCATTCTCGCGGCATCGGAAAGCCGCAATGACCGCGACGTGCTGCTCAACGAGAAGCTGACCACCGAATTGCGTCCGACGCTGTTTCTGGCACAGCTTTCCAACCTGCTCGCCGGCAACATCTCGATCGTCCACAAGGTGACGGGGTCGTCGCGCACCTTCATGGGCGAGGAAGGTGCGGGCGTTGCCGCCGTCGAGACGGCGGCCGCGCGCATCCGCTCCGGCCAGTCGACGCATATTCTGGTCGGCGGCGCTTTCCAGACCGAACATTCCGACATGCTGCTCGGCTATGAACTGGCCGGCTACCTGCATCGCGGTCCGTGGCGGCCGGTCTGGCAGAGGCAAGGTGCCGAAGGCGGCGGCGTGGTGACCGGATCCGGCGGCGCGTTTCTCGTCCTGGAGCAGCGCGAGCATGCGGAAAGCCGTGGCCGGAAGATCTATGCGGAACTCGGCCCGGTCCTGTCCGGTCGCGCCAGGCGCCGGCGGGACGAACTCGACGGCGAGATCGCCGTGCTGTTGAAGCAAGCCGCATTGCCGAATGGCGAGCTGCTCGCGATCTCCGGCGCTTCGGGCGCCCATGCCGCGACCGCCGCCGAGAAATCGGCGCTCGACGCCAATCCGGCGATCGCCGCACGCGGCTTTTCGACGCTGACCGGCCACATGAAGGAAGCGCAGTTCCCCTTTGCCGTGGCGCTGGCGGCGCTGGCTGTCGACCGCAAGGCCGCCTACCCTGTCTTCGACGCCACAGTCGAAAAGCCGTTTGCCGGCGTCCCGAAGACCGTCCTTGCAACGGCGATCGGCTATCACCAATTCGAGGGCATGGCGCTGATCAAAGCCGCCTAGAGCATCGGACCGAAAAGTGTGGCGCGGTTTTCGGGCGATCCGACGCTCCAAGAGAAACAGGTTTTTGGACAACAAATGGCCAATCTGAACGACCACATGGGCAGGCCCATCGTCGCCGTCACCGGCATCGGCGTCGTGACGTCGCTCGGTGTCGGCAAAGCCGACAATTGGGCGGCACTTACCTCAGGCAAATCCGGCATCCATCCAATCACCCGCTTCCCGGTCGATCATCTCAACACCCGCATCTCCGGCATGGTCGATTTCCTGCCGTCGAGCTCCAAGGGCGCCAGTCTCCTCACCTATGAGCTTGCCGAAACCGCCGCCCAGGAAGCGATGTCGGAGGCGGGGCTCGATGCCGGCGATTTCGGCGGACCGCTGTTCCTCGCTTCGCCGCCGGTCGAGCTCGACTGGAGCGAGCGCTTTTCGCTCTACAATTCCGACACGCCCAATAATTCAGACAGGCACGACACCGGTGCAGAGAGGCTGCTGCGGGTAGCGCGCGGCCTCATGGAACTCGACATCTTCGAGACCACCCAGTTCGGCTCGATTGCCGACCGGCTTGCCGACCGTTTCGGCACACGCGGCCTGCCGATCACGCTGTCGACAGCCTGCGCTTCGGGCGCCACCGCGATCCAGCTCGGCGTCGAGGCGATCCGCCGCGGCGAATGCGACAGGGCGCTGTCGATCGGCGCCGACGGCTCGGCGACCGCCGAGGCGCTGATCCGCTTCTCGCTTCTGTCGGCGCTCTCCACCCATAACGACATCCCCGAAAAGGCCTCAAAACCCTTCTCCAAGGATCGCGACGGCTTCGTGCTCGCCGAAGGTTCGGGCGCCCTTGTGCTGGAATCGCTGGAGGCAGCACTTGCCCGCGGCGCCACCGTTCTCGGCATATTGCGCGGCTGCGGCGAAAAGGCCGACGACTTCCATCGCACCCGCTCCAAGCCGGACGGTTCGCCGGCGATCGCGGCGGTGCGCGCCGCTCTTGCCGATGCCGGCTTGAGTGAGAACGGGATCGATTATGTCAACGCCCATGGCACCTCGACGCCCGAAAACGACAAGATGGAGCATTTGTCGCTGTCGACGGTGTTCGGCGAGCGGATCTCGTCAGTGCCGGTCTCGTCGAACAAGTCGATGATCGGCCACACCCTATCGGCTGCCGGTGCTGTCGAGGCCGCATTTTCGCTGATGACGATGCGCGAAAGCATCATTCCGCCGACCATCAACTACGACAATCCCGACCCGGCAATCGTGCTCGACGTGGTGCCGAACACCAAGCGCAACGCCGAGGTCGGCACCGTCCTGTCGAACTCCTTCGGCTTTGGCGGCCAGAACACCTGCCTTGTCATGGCGCGGGAACCGGTCTAAGCGACCTTTTTCAGCCAGACTGAACCGACAGGCACCATGCGCGCATTGCAACTTATCGAGGACCGCCGCCTTGAAACGGTGGACCTGCCGCCCCCGCCGCAACCTGCGCTCGGCGAGGTGACGCTGCGCATCAAGGCCGTGGCGCTGAACCACATCGACGTCTGGGGCTGGCGCGGCATGGCTTTTGCCAAGCGCAAGCTGCCGCTGGTCGTCGGCGCCGAGGCTTCCGGCGAGGTCGAGGCGGTCGGCCCCGGCGTTTCCAGCCTTGTGCCCGGGCAATTGGTGTCGATCTATGGCGCCCGCACCTGCGGTCTTTGCCGCGCCTGCCGCGAAGGCCGTGACAATCTCTGCGAGCATGTCTCGGGCGTTCACGGCTTCCATCTCGACGGCTTTGCGCAGGAAAAGATCAACCTGCCGGCGCGCCTTCTGGTCCCCGCCCCGCCAGGCGTGAGCGAAATCGGCGCGGCGGTGGCGCCTGTCACCTTCGGCACGGTCGAGCACATGCTGTTCGACAATGCCCGGCTGCAACCCGGCGAGACGATACTGGTCCATGCCGGCGGCTCCGGCATCGGCTCCGCTGCTATTCAGCTGGCCAAGAAGATGGGCTGCACGGTCATCACGACCGTCGGCTCGAACGACAAGATCGACAAGGCCAAGGCGCTCGGCGCCGACCACGTCATCAATTACCGCGACGACCGCTTCGAAGGCGTCGTGCGCAAGCTGACCAAGAAGAAGGGCGTCGACGTGGTGTTCGAGCATGTCGGCGCCGACACCTTTGCCGCCTCGATGCTGTGCCTCAAACGCGGCGGTCGGCTGGTCACCTGCGGCTCGACGTCCGGCGTGTCGACGCAGATCAATTTGATGCAGTTGTTCCAGCAGCAGCTGAAGCTGCTAGGCTCGTTCGGCTGCCGCATGGAAAACATGGCCGACGCCATGGAGAAGATGGCGGCGGGCCTGGTCGCGCCGGTGATCGACACCGAGGTCGGCTTCGACGGCATCGATGCGGCGCTGAAGCGCATGGAAGGCCGCGACGTCTTCGGCAAGATCATCCTGCGCGTCGGCTGAAATGATCGGCAACGCCTTCAGGAAGATCCGCAGGGACGTGGGATTCCGCTATGGCAGGCGGCTTCGCCAGTTCAACTACTGGCTGGTCGCGCGCGTCGCGATGTTCATCATCTCCGCGCTGCGCCTGCTGCCGCCCGACAGGGCGCTCAATTTCGCCGACCGCGCTGCCCGCCGCATCGGCCCCTGGGTGGCGCGCCATCAGGTTGCTGTCGACAATCTGCGCAAGGCCTATCCGGAAAAGAGCGATGCCGAAATCGAGGCGATCGCTTCCGACATGTGGGGCAACATGGCCCGCCTGGCCACCGAATACATCTTTCTCGATGCTTTGTTCGACTACGATCCCACTGCGACGAAGCCGGGCCGTGTCGAGGTCAAGGGCGTGGAGCATTTCGTGCGCATCGCGGGCGAGGACAAGCCGCATATCGTCTTCACTGGGCATCTCGGCAATTTCGAGCTGCTGCCAGTGGCGGCGGCGACCTTCGGCATGAACATCACGGCGCTCTTTCGCCCGCCCAACAACCCTTACCTCGCCGACTACATCCTCTCGACCCGCCGCTCGAGCATGGGATCGCTGCTGCCGTCTTCGACCGGTGCCTCGTTCGCACTTGCGGCCATCCTCGAGAAAGGCGGCAATATCGGCGTGCTGGTCGACCAAAAATTCACCGGCGGGCTCGAGACGACATTCTTCGGCCGCCCCTGCGAGAGCAACCGGGTCCTCGGCACCCTGGCGCGGCACTACGATTGCGATGTCTACCCGGCGCGCTGCGTACGCCTGCCGAACAACCGTTTCCGGCTCGAGATCGAGGACAAACTCACCTTGCCGCGCACCGCCGGCGGCAGTGTCGACGTCCCCGCCACCACCCAGCTTCTCAACGACGTGGTCGAGCGCTGGGTGCGCGAAGACCCCGGCCAGTGGATGTGGTTCCACAAGCGCTGGGAGATCAGCGGCCGCAAAAAGCGTCGGCCAGCGACAATGCGCGACAAACCCGCCTGAGCGCACCATCTTTTTTGGGTGCAAGCCTTATTTTGTTCTTGCTTTGTGCCGGCAGCTATGCTACTGATTTCGGTATGGTGCTATTTGGCCCCAACGAACCCGCCGCTCCGGCGGGTTTTTTATTGCGGGCCGAGGAGCAGGCCCTAATTCGTCACGAGAATCCGCGTATTGCCGAAGCCGGCTTCGCGCACCATCGAATAGAACGCGGCGGCGTTGCTGGGGTGGAGGCGCACACAGCCATGCGATGCCGGGCGCCCCAATTGCCGGATCGCGCCGGTGCCGTGGATGGCATAGCCGCCGCGGAAGAACACCGAATAGGGCATCGGCGACATGTCGTATTTGCGCGAATACCACATCCGGGCCGTCCGCTGTGGCCGGTAACTGCCGCGCGGCGTGATGTAGCCCTTGCGGGCGGTGGAAACGCTCCACCGATAATACGAAAGCCCGTATCTTACCGTCATCGTCTGTGAGGAAATATCGATGTTCGCGACCAGGCTGGCCGCACGGCTCTCGAACGACGAACCGAACAGCATCGCTACTAATGCCGCTGCCATGAGAACAGTGTTTTTCATGCAATCAAACCCCTTTGATGCCCCTTGCCTGCCTGCCGTCACGCTGTTCTCCAGCGTTTTGATGGCAAGCCAGCGAGCTAACACCTACTCCCTGACGATTTCACCAATCCAAAGCAGCGAATTTGAACGATTTCCCGCAATAGTTGCCGTAACGACACGCAATCGCCTCGCAATTCGCCATCGGGCTTGCAAAACCGCCTCATCCGCTGCTCAATTCGCCGAATGAACGAACCGAACGAACGGCTCCTCAAGGCTATCGATGACCGAGCCGATGATCTGGTTGCCCTGACTGCGGATCTGATCCGCTTTCCGACCATCAATCCGCCCGGCGAAGCCTATCGGCCATGTGCCGAATATATCGGCGCGCGGCTGAAGAAGCGTGGTTTTGAGATCGAATTCATCCGTGCCGAAGGCACGCCCGGCGACACTGACCGTTACCCGCGCGTCAACGTCGTCGCCCGCTTCGATGGCCGGGCGCCGGGTGCTTGCGTGCACTTCAATTCGCATATCGACGTCGTCGAGCCCGGCGACGGCTGGAGCCTCGATCCGTTCGCCGGCATCGTCAGGGATGGCAAGGTCTATGGCCGCGGCGCATGCGACATGAAAGGCGGGCTTGCCGCCTCGATCATCGCCGCTGAAGCCTTCATGGAGGTGTTTCCCGATTTTCCCGGCGCCATCGAGATTTCAGGCACGGTCGACGAGGAGTCCGGCGGCTTTGGCGGCGTCGCGCATCTGGCCAAGCTCGGCTATTTCTCGAGGCCGAAGGTCGACCACGTCATCATTCCCGAGCCGCTCAACAAGGACCGCATCTGCCTTGGCCATCGCGGCGTCTGGTGGGCCGAGATCGAGACCAAGGGCGAGATCGCGCACGGCTCGATGCCGTTCCTCGGCGACAATGCGGTGCGCCATATGGGCGCCGTGCTGCGGGCCTTCGAAGACGAATTGTTTCCGGCGCTCGACCGCAAGATGACGCGCATGCCGGTCGTGCCCGAAGGCGCAAAACGCTCGACCATGAACATCAACTCGATCCATGGCGGCCAGACGGAGGATTTCCGGCCCGGCCTGCCCTCGCCCAACGTGCCCGATTCCTGCCGGCTGACCATCGACCGCCGCTTCCTGCTCGAAGAGGATCTCGCTACGGTCAAGAGCGAGGTGACCGATATCCTGGAACGGCTGAAGCGCGAGCGCAAAAAGTTCGATTACGAGATCCGCGATCTGATGGAGGTGCTGCCGCTGATGACCGAGCGCGACGCACCGGTGGTGAAGGCGGTCGCGCAAGGCATCATGGAGATATTCGACCGCGAGCCGGATTATGTGATTTCGCCCGGCACCTACGACCAGAAGCACATCGCCCGCATCGGCCACATCTATGACTGCATCGCCTATGGCCCGGGCATCCTCGATCTCGCCCATCGGCCCGATGAATGGGTCGGCATTGCCGACATGCTGGACTCGGCAAAGGTGATGGCGATCGGCCTCGGCGTGCTGCTGAGGGGCGCCGGCCCGCCATGATCCGGCCCTGGGCGGAAAAACATTCCTCCCGGCGTCGGCACACGGTACGAAACGCAATTTACTCGGCGGCGAATTCACGCTTCTATCCGCCCGGGTTTGAGCACGTGTTTTAGACATGGGGAGTTGCACGATGAAATTGTGGAAAACCATTGTGGCCGCCGCGGCGCTGGCGTTGGCCGCCGGGACCTCGGCGATGGCCGCGCGCACCGACCTGGTCATCGGCATTACGCTCGAACCCCCGCATCTCGACCCGACCGCGGGTGCCGCCGCGGCAATCGACGAGGTACTCTATGCCAATGTCTTCGAGGGCCTGACCCGCATCGGCCCGAACGGCGAGGTGCTGCCCGATCTCGCGCAAAGCTGGAGCATTTCCGACGACGGCAAGGTCTACACTTTCAAGCTGCATACAGGCGTGAAATTCCATGACGGCACCGACTTCAACGCCGACGACGTGAAATTCTCGCTCGACCGTGCCCGCGCCGACAATTCCGTCAACGCGCAAAAGGCCCTGTTTGCCGCCATCGACAAGGTCGAGGTCGTCGATCCCGCGACGGTGAAGGTCACGCTGAAGAACCCGCAAGGCTCGTTCCTCTACAATATGGGCTGGGGCGACGCGGTGATCGTGGCGCCTGAGACAGCCGACACCAACAAGGAAAAACCGATCGGCACCGGCCCGTTCAAGTTCCAGAACTGGGCCAAGGGCTCATCGATCACGCTGGTCAAGTCGGACAATTACTGGGGCGCCCCGGTGTTCCTCGACAAGGCCGAGTTCCGCATCATTCCGGATGCCGCCGCCGCCGTTCCGGCGCTGCTTTCCGGCGACGTTCAGGCCTTTCCGTTCTTCGACCCCGACAGCGTCGCCCAGGTCAAGGACGATCCGCGCTTCAAGGTGGTGATCGGCTCGACCGAGGGTGAAACCATCCTGTCGATCAACAACAAGAAGCCGCCCTTCGACAAGCTGCAGGTCAGGCAGGCGATTTCCTTTGCGCTCGATCGCAAGGCGATCATCGACGGCGCCTCGGCCGGCCTAGGCGTGCCGATCGGCTCGCACATGTCGCCCGCCAGCAAGGCCTATGTCGACCTCACCGGCCTCTATCCGCACAATGTGGAGAAGGCCAAGGAGTTGCTGAAGGAAGCCGGCCTGGAGAATGGCTTCAAGGCGACGCTCAAGCTGCCGCCGCCCTCCTATGCGCGGCTTGGTGGCGAGATCATCGCCTCCGAGCTTCGCGAAATCGGCATCGATCTCGAGATTATCCCGGTCGAATGGGCGCAATGGCTGGACCAGGTCTTCACCAAGAAGGACTACGACCTGACCATCGTTTCCCATACCGAGCCTAACGACATCGATATCTATTCGCGTAAGGACTATTACTTCAACTACGACAATCCGGCCTTCGACAAGATCATCGACGAATTGAACCTTACCTCCGACGAGGCCAAGCGCACGACGCTGCTCGGCGAGGCGCAGAAGGTCCTGGCCGATGACGCCGTGGTCGGCTTCCTCTACGAATTGCCGAAGGTCGGCGTCTGGGACGCCAAACTGCAGGGCCTGTGGGAAAATGCCCCGATCCAGGCCAACGACCTGACCAAGGTGAAGTGGACGGATTGAGCGGGTCGCTGATAGAAGGGCGAAAGTTGCACTCCGTCACACCCCCCTCTGCCCTGCCGGACATCTCCCCCTCAAGGGGGGAGATTGAGCCCTCACCGCCGCTTTCGCTAACCACTAGCGTTGCAAGGACAGTGCCGGCGTTGAAACTGCCAATCTCCCCCCTTGAGGGGGAGATGTCCGGCAGGACAGAGGGGGGTGGGCGGGAACGCAAGCTTCGCCCGGTTTTTGCGTCCGGCAACACAGCGGTTCCTCAACGTCCATGACCGCCTACCTCCTCAAGCGCCTCATCATCGCCATCGTCACGCTGGTTCTGGCCTCAATGGTCGTTTTTGCCGTGCTGGAGATCATTCCCGGCGACCCGGCGCGGCTGATGCTTGGCCTGAACGCCAGCGCCGACCAGATCGAATTGCTGCGCAACCAGATGGGTCTCAACGCTCCCGTCGTGCTGCGCTACCTGCATTGGGCCGGCGGCTTGCTGAGCCTCGATTTCGGCCGTTCCTATACCTATTCGGTGCCGGTCATCGATCTGGTCCGCGAGCGTCTCGTCGTCTCGCTGCCGCTGGCGCTGATGGCGCTGGCGCTGTCCACAGTCATTGCCATCCCGGTCGGGCTGTTTTCCGCCAGCCGGCGCGGCCGCGCCGGCGACACGGTTGCGATGGGCGCCGCCCAGCTTGGCGTCGCCGTGCCCAATTTCTGGTTTGCGCTGATGCTGATCTATCTGTTCGCCGTCTGGCTGCGGCTGGTGCCGGGCGGCGGTTTTCCCGGCTGGGGCGCCGGCGTCTGGCCGGCGCTGAAGTCGCTGCTCCTGCCGGCGGTCGCCCTCGCTCTGCCGCAGGCGGCGATCCTCGCCCGGGTCACCCGCTCGGCGCTGATTGAAGTGCTGAATGAGGATTACATCCGCACCGCCCGCGCCAAGGGCCTGCCCTATCGTCTTGTCTTGTGGCGGCATGCGCTGCGCAACGCCTTGATCCCGGTGGTCACCATTCTAGGCCTGCAATTCGCCTTCCTGCTTGCCGGCACCATCATCATCGAGAACGTCTTCTATTTGCCCGGCCTCGGCCGGCTGGTGTTCCAGGCAATCAACCAGCGTGACCTGATCGTGGTCGAGAGCGTCGTCATGCTGCTGGTTGCCGCCGTCATCATCGTCAATTTCGTTGTCGATCTCTCCTATGCGGTGGTCGATCCGCGCCTGAGAGGCAGGCAATGACGCTGCACATCGACATCCCCGACGAGAATCTCGCCGGCATCCTGGCCAAGGCGTTCAAAAACCGTTCGTTCTTCGCCGGCTTCGTCATCACCGCACTGGTGGCTGCGGTCGCGATCCTTTCCTTCTTGTGGACGCCTTATGATGTCACCAGGCTGGTCATTTCCGACAAGACCCAGGCGCCATCGCTGGCGCACTGGTTCGGCACCGACCATTTCGGTCGCGACATCCTGTCGATGATCATGGTCGGCGCCCGCAACTCGATTGCCGTGGCGCTGGTGGCGGTCGGCATCGGCATGGGCGTCGGCGTGCCGCTCGGCGCCTTTGCTGCGGCGCGCGGCGGCATCGCCGATGACGTGCTGATGCGGCTGAACGACCTGGTCTTCGCCTTTCCGGCGCTGCTTTCGGCAATCATGATCACCGCCATCTTCGGGCCCGGCGCGTTCAACGCCATCATTGCCATCGGCATCTTCAACATCCCGGTCTTCGCGCGCGTCGCTCGGGCCGGCGCCCTGGCGATCTGGCCCCGCGAATTCATCCTCGCCGCCCGCGCCGCCGGCAAGAGCAGGACGCTGATCAGTATCGAACATGTGCTGCCCAACATCGCCACGCTGCTGCTGGTGCAAGGCACCATCCAGTTCGCGCTGGGCATACTGGCCGAAGCCGGGCTTTCCTATGTCGGGCTGGGCACGCAGCCGCCGATGCCGAGCTGGGGCCGCATGCTGTTCGACGCCCAGACCCGCATGGTGGTGGCGCCGTGGATGGCGATCTTTCCGGGCATGGCGATCGTCATCACCGTGCTTGGCCTGAACCTGCTTGGCGACGGCATTGCCGACATTCTCGATCCGAAGTCGCGGCGGCAGCGATGAGCCTGCTCGAAATCGAGAAGCTGTCGCTGACCATCGGCGGCACGCCCATCCTCAGGGACGTCGAGCTATCCGTCGCGCCCGGCGAAGTCATGGGGCTGGTCGGCGAATCCGGCTCCGGCAAGTCGATGACGGCGCTCACCGTGATGCAGCTCTTGCCCTGGGCGGCACGCGCCACGGGACGCGTTACCTTCGACGGCATCGATATTCTGGCGGCGAGCGAGGACCAGATGTGCGCGCTGCGCGGCGACGACATCGGCATGGTGTTCCAGGAGCCGATGACGGCGCTCAACCCGGTCAAGACCATTGGCGAGCAGGTCGCCGAAGGTATTCGCTGGCACACCAGGGCGAGCCGCGCGGACGCCGAGCAACGGGCGCGAAAAATGCTCGACCGGGTCGGCTTGCCGGCGGCGCAGTTCCCGCTGTCGCGTTATCCGCATGAGCTGTCCGGAGGCCAGCGCCAGCGCGTCGTCATCGCCATCGCCTGTGCGCTGAAGCCCAAGCTGCTGATCGCCGACGAGCCGACGACCGCGCTCGACGTGGTGCTGCAGGCGCAGATCCTCGACCTGCTGCGCGACCTCGTAGCGGAAAACCGCATGGGTCTTCTGCTCATCTCGCACGACCTCGCAGTGGTGACCGAGATGGCGGACCGCATCACCATCCTGCGCCATGGCGAGGTGATGGAGGCCGGCGATACCGCGCGCACGCTGTCCGAACAGCTTCATCCCTACACGCGACAGCTGGCGCAGGCCTCGATGCATGTGCCGGCGCGGGCCCGCACACACGACAGCGGATCGGCCAAACCGCTGCTTCAGGTAGAGAGCGTAACGCGGGATTATCCGGGACGGCGCATATCCCTGTTTAAACGCGCGGCTGCCATCCGCGCCGTCGACGATGTCTCCTTCTCGATGGCGCCCGGCCGGTCGGTGGCGCTCGTCGGCCGTTCCGGCTGCGGCAAGTCGACGCTTGCCCGCATGGTTCTGGCACTCGACAAGCCGACATCGGGAACCATCCGCTTCCGCGGCGATATCCTCACCGACAAGAGCGAGGCGGAGCTGAAGCCGGCACGGCGCGACATGCAGGTCGTGTTCCAGGACCCGTACGGCTCGTTCGACCCACGCCAGAAGGTCGAGAGATTGGTGGCCGAGCCGCTGCATGTGCTGGAGAAGAAGCCGGCGCCCGCCGCGCGGCGCGAGATGGTGGCGTATGCGCTGCACGAGGTCGGCCTCTCACCAGGCGACATGGACAAGTATCCGCATGAGTTTTCGGGCGGCCAGCGCCAGCGCCTTTCGATCGCCCGCGCCATCATCACGCGGCCGAAACTGGTCGTCGCCGACGAGCCGGTCTCGGCGCTCGATGTCTCGATCCGCGCGCAGATCCTCGATCTGTTCGCCGACCTCAACCAGAAGCTCGGCATCGCCTATCTGTTCATCACCCATGATCTGACCGTCGCCCGCGCCATCACCGACGAGGTGATGGTCATGCATGACGGCAAGATCGTCGAGCGCGGCAGGACGAGCGAAGTGCTCGACCACCCGCAGTCCGAGGCGGCCAAAGCCTTGGTCACTGCTGCTCCAGACCTGCACCGGGCGATCGCAAAACGGCTGCACGAACAGGGGTGAGCGGCCTCAGCCTTGCGGCTTGACCAAATCGGCCGGGCTGATGTCGAGCAAATCGAGCGTGCGGCGCAACAGCTGCATCTCGCTCCCGGCAAGTTGCGAATCGGCCTTGGCGATCTCGGCCATGTGGCGGGCGAGCAGCTTGCGCCGTTCGACGTCGAGGTCGCGGAATTGGGCGACGGCCTGCGAGCTGTTGGTCTCGTAGCCGAAATCGTTGAGATATTCGATGACGCTGTCGACGCTGGTTTCGGGTATGCCGAAGGCGTCGCGGCAGATACGCCTGAAGGCGGTCATTTCGCTTTCGCTGACCGAACCGTCGGCCAGGATCATACGGAACAGCATCAGCAATTCCGCCGACAGCACCGGATCGTCCGCGACCTTGCGCACGCCGGGGTCGCCGTCGAAGATCGAGCGTATCTGGTCCAGCAATCCCATCGCCATCAGCCCCTTCCGATTCGTCGGGAAGGTAGCGCGGAATCGGCTTGGCGCAAACGGGGTGCGATGGTGGAAAAGCCGCCTGCGTGCACTCATTGGTGTGTGACCGCGCGACTGATAGTATGCCGTTGTACGAATCATGTTGAGGAGGGACCGAACATGAATCTCAGTGCGCCTACCCAGCTTATTTTCATTATATCCCTTGTTATCGCCATTATCGGCGTTCTCGCCGCGCTTGGCGTCCTTGCGTTCATCCCTTTGGCTGCTGTGTGGATTGTCGTCATCGCTTACATCGTGCTGGCCGCCGGCTGCCTGATGCGCGGCGCCTAAACACGTCCATACAATTCACAATCCCAGGCAACGCGGCGCGCCCGCCAAAACGCGGGGCGCTTTTGATTCCGACGAATGGTCTGTTAAAGTCGCGTGGCGGAAGGAAAGCGCATGCCCGACAGCGAAGACGGCAGCCGCCACGAAAGCCCAGGCCTCGATCGGTTCGAGATGGTGCGGCGCGCGCCGAGCCATCGGCTTCAGGGCGCCGTCACCGACATATGCGGCTTTCGCGAAACCATGCCAGGCCATTTCCGCGCCGTCGAATATGCCTCGCTGACCGTGCCGCTGGTCATCAGCTTTGCCGAACCCTTTGCCATCGGGCTCGGCCATGACCCGGGCGACAATGACCGCTTCGCCAGTTTTGCCGCCGGCCTTTATGCCGGGCCGGTAGTGATCGAATCCTTCGGCGGCGCCTGCTGTGTGCAGATCAATTTCAGCCCGCTCGGCGCTCGTCGCTTCTTCGGCCGCCCGATGATCGAACTGACCGACCGCATGGTCGGCCTGGATGACGTGCTCGGCGTAGAAGGCATCGCGCTGCGCGAAAGGCTCGGCAATGCACCGGATTGGAGCTCACGCTTTGCCATCGCCGAAGCCTTCGTTGGCGATCGGTTGGCAACCGCGGACCGCACCCAGGCCGAAATGGTCTGGGCCTATGAGACGATCGTCTCGACGCGTGGGCGGACCCGCATCTCGACGCTGGCCGAAAAGCTTGGCTGGAGCCGCAAGCATCTTACCGGAAAATTTTCGGACGCTATCGGCACCGGCCCAAAAACGCTCTCGCGCATCGTCCGCTTCAATCATGCGCTTGGCCTGTCGAGACAGGCGAACAGCGCTTGGGCCGACATCGCCGCCGACTGCGGCTATGCCGACCAGGCGCATCTGGTACGCGAGTTTCGCGACCTGGCAGGCGTCGCGCCGACGGCGCTTGCCGCGAGGTAACATTTCTTCAAGACGCGCAACCGGCCGTCGCGCAGACTGGGTTGATCGACCAACCCGCTGAAGGAGATCAGCCATGCCGAACACCCCCGAACCACCGCGGCTTTATCCGGCGCTGCGCTACAGGAATGCCGGCAAGATGATCGATTGGCTGTGCGAGGCCTTCGGCTTCAGCGTTCGCGCCCGCTATGGCGAAGGCGACGTGGTGCACCACGCCGAACTCGCTTTCGGCTCTTCGATCGTCATGCTCGGCACGGCGCGCGACGACGCCTATGGCAAGATGGTCGGCGCGCCGGGTTCGGGTGGCGGCAAGTCGATCTACGTTGCGGTCGCTGACGCAGACGCGGCATACGCGCGGGCAAAGACCGCCGGCGCCGAGATTCTGGAAGAACTCACCGACCGCGACTATGGCAGCCGCGAATTCATCTGCCGCGATCCGGAAGGCAACGTCTGGTCGTTCGGCACCTACTGGCCGAAGGCTGACGAGAAAGCATGATCCCGAAAAGTGGAGACCGGTTTTCGGACAAGATCATGCTCAGGCAAAGTATCTAACGCGCCAGCCCAAAAATCGTGTCGCAGTCGAGGTGGGTTTCCAGTTCGGCTGCGATCTCGTCCAGTGCCCGTTCGACCTCGGCGCGGTAGTCGATGCCGCCGCCCTTGACGCCGAGGCTTTCGAGGAATTTCGCCCGGAAGGCATCGGCGGAAAACAGCCCGTGCATATAGGTGCCCAGCACCTTGCCGTCGGCCGAGATAGCGCCGTCATCGATGCCGTTGATAACGGCGGACGGCCGCAGCGTGTCCGGACCGGTGGTGCGGCCGAGATGGATCTCGTAGCCCTCGAGCGGCAGATCGAATTGCACCGAGCGCGCGCTGACATTGCGCACCGTCTTTTCCGGCTCCATCACCGTTTCGACGTCGAGCAGGCCAAGCCCTTGCGTTTCTGTAACGCTGCCCTCGATGCCGTCGGGATCGCGCACGATATGACCAAGCATCTGGAAGCCGCCGCAAATGCCGACGATATGACCACCGCGTTTCCTATGCGCGGCAAGGTCGCGGTCCCAGCCGTTCTCGTGAAATTTCAGGAGATCGCCGATCGTCGACTTCGAGCCGGGAATGACCACCAGACCCGCATCTTCGGGCAAGCGCTCACCAGGCGGCACGAACACCACCTCAACTTGCGGTTCGGCCTTGAGCGGGTCGAGATCGTCGAAATTGGCGATGCGCGAGAGCACCGGCACGGCGATCTTCAGCGCGCGCTTCTCGCCGGACGCCAGTCGCTCGAGCACGACGGAATCTTCCGATGGCAGCCGCGCCGCCGCCTTCAGCCACGGCACGACGCCAAAACAGCGCCAGCCGGTGAATTTTTCGATCGCCTTGATGCCGTCTTCGAACAGCGAGACGTCGCCACGGAACTTGTTGATGAGGTAGCCGACGATCATGCGCCGGTCCTCCTCCGGCAGGATCAGATGGGTGCCGGCGACCGAGGCGATGACGCCGCCGCGATCGATATCGCCGACCAGGATCACCGGCACGCCGGCGCGCGTCGCAAAGCCCATATTGGCAATGTCGCGGCTCCTGAGATTGATCTCGGCCGGCGAGCCGGCGCCCTCGACAATGACCAGATCGGCGCCCTCGCCGACCTTTGCCCAGGAGTCCAGTACCGCATCCATCAGCCGGCCCTTCAGCGCCTGGTAGTCGCGCGCCCGCGCCTCGCCGAACACCTTGCCCTGCACGACGACTTGAGCGCCGACATCGGTCTGCGGCTTGAGCAGCACCGGGTTCATGTGGACGGTCGGCGCCACGCCGCAGGCGATCGCCTGCAGCCATTGGGCGCGGCCGATCTCGCCGCCGCCTGAATCGCCTGGAATATCGGCGACGGCGGCGTTGTTGGACATGTTCTGCGGCTTGAACGGCCGCACCTTCAAGCCGCGCTTCTTCGCCGCGCGGCACAGACCGGCGACGAGCACCGTCTTGCCGACATCCGAACCCGTGCCCTGCAGCATGATCGCCTTGGCCATATCAGTCCCTGCCCTGCGCAACGGTTGCGGTGATCGTCGACTTGGCCGCCAGTGGCCCGCCACGCCAGAGATAGAGCGCCAGCAGCGGCTCCCTGCCGGTGCGTATGGCGTGGTTGATGTCAGAGGCATGGTGGATCACCTCGCCCGCCGCTCGAAGGCGAAAACCGCCGTCGCCCATGCGCCATTCGGTGCCGCCGGTCAGCGGGATGTAGATCTCCCCCGCGACATGGTGGTGATCGGGGTAGACAATGTCGGGCCCAAGGATCAGCAGGCCGCCCGCGACCTCGTAATTGACGAAATGGCCGCGTGTGCCGAACACCTCCAGCCAGCCGTAATTGTCGATGAAAGCCTTGCCGAAATCCGCTTCGCCATAGGTCTGGCCCCAGCGCAGATCTCCGCGACGCTCCGCAACCAGCCGCGCCAGTGGCTTGGCCGCAGCGGGAGCGAGTTCGACGATCCGGCCGAGCTGGACGAGACAAGGCAGTGCATGCGGTTCGAGCGGACGGGACGGCATGTCCCAGCCGATCCGGGCCACGGCGTCGCGCACCAGCGCATCATCGAACGTCTGGAGATAGGCATGGAAGCATCCAAGCAGTTCGTCGAAAGTTGTCGTCACACTTTGCTCCAAAGCGCATTCGCCCACAGCGGCTGCCCAGATGGTTGGATGGAGACGGTCGGGTTGCGCGGCGGCATCATTGGTCTAGATTGGACGGCGCGCAAAGCCAAAAACGACAGGCCAGCAGGCCGGAAACATCAGGGAGCACGCCATGGACGCCGCTGTCGATGCGGGCACCAGCCAGTTCGAACTCAACGAAGACCAGCGCGCCATCCAGGAGATGGCGCAAGCCTTCGCCGCCGACCGTGTGGCGCCGAACGCACTCGACTGGGATCGCAACAAATATTTCCCCGCCGATGTGATCCGCGAGACAGGTCCGCTCGGCCTTGGCGGCATCTATGTCCCCGACGACGTCGGCGGCTCGGGGCTCGGCCGGCTCGACGCCGTGTTGATCTTCGAGGCGCTTTCGCGGGCCGATCCGGCGTTTTCCGCCTTCATCTCGATCCACAACATGGCGGCATCGATGATCGACCGCTTCGGCAGCGACGAGCAGCGCCGGCGTTTCCTGCCGAAGCTGACCTCGATGGAATGGCTGGCAAGCTACTGCCTGACCGAGCCGGGTTCGGGATCCGATGCCGCGGCGCTGAAGACGCGTGCGGTCAAAAGCGGCGGCGACTATGTGCTGAACGGCGCCAAGCAGTTTATCTCCGGTGCCGGCGACAGCGACCTCTATGTCGTCATGGCGCGCACCGGCGCCGACGGGCCGAAAGGCATTTCCACCTTCGTCGTGCCGAACGATGCGCCGGGCCTTTCCTTCGGCGCCAACGAGCACAAGATGGGCTGGCACATGCAGTCGACGCGCCAGGTCGTCTTCGAGGACTGCAAGGTGCCGGCCGAAAACCTGCTGTCGGTCGAGGGCGCCGGCTTCGGCATCGCCATGGCCGGGTTGGACGGCGGCCGGTTGAACATCGCCGCCTGCTCGCTCGGCGGCGCGCAATCGGCACTCGACAAGGCGCTCGCCTACACCGCCGAGCGCAAGGCTTTCGGCTCGAGGATCAACCAGTTCCAGGCGCTGCAGTTCAAGCTTGCCGACATGGAGACCGAACTGCAGGCAGCGCGCGTCTTCCTCTATACCGCCGCCTCGAAGCTCGACCGCAACGCGCCGGAGGCCTCGAAATGGTCGGCGATGGCAAAGCGCTTCGTCACCGACACCGGCTTCAATGTCGCCAACGACGCCCTGCAGCTGCACGGCGGCTATGGTTATCTGCACGATTACGGCATCGAGAAGCTGGTGCGCGACCTGCGTGTCCACCAAATCCTCGAAGGCACCAACGAGATCATGCGCGTCATCATCGCTCGCGCCCTGATCGGACGATAGAGAATTTAGTGAATAGTGAATAGTGAATGGTGAATGGTGAATGGTGAATGGTGAGGCTATCATATAGACTATGAGTAATACATGATCACTACTGACTACTGACTACTGACTACTGACTACTGACTACTGACTACTGACTATTCACTATTCACTATTCACTATTCCACTCACGGAGCGCCATTATGACCACCATCGCCTTCATCGGCCTCGGCAATATGGGCAATCCGATGGCCTCCAACCTGGTCAAGGCCGGGTATGCCGTGCACGGCTTCGACCTGGTGCCGGAGAATCTCGTCATCGCCAGGGAACACGGCGTCGTCATCATGGCCAACGCCGTTGCAGCGGTGAAAGACGCCGATGCGGTCATCACCATGCTGCCGGCCGGTAAGCATGTTCTGTCGGTTTACGCAGACATAGTATCCAAGGCAAAAAAAGGCGCGCTGTTCATCGATTCCTCGACCATCGATGTCGAGTCGGCTCGAAAGGCCCATGCCATCGCCGCCAAGCACGGGTTGCTGTCGATCGACGCGCCGGTCTCCGGCGGCACGGGCGGTGCGGCGGCCGGCACACTGACCTTCATGGCCGGCGGTTCGAAGGATGCCTTCGCCATGGCCGAACCAATCCTCAAGCCGATGGCCGGCCGCATCGTTCATTGCGGCGACGACGGCGCCGGACAGGCGGCGAAGATCTGCAACAACATGATTTTGGGCATTTCGATGATCGGCGTTGCCGAGGCCTTCGTGCTGGCGGAAAAGCTCGGCCTGTCGCACCAGGCGCTGTTCGACGTCGCCTCGACGTCGTCCGGCCAGTGCTGGTCGCTGACCACCTATTGCCCGGTGCCCGGCCCGGTGCCGACATCGCCCGCCAACAATGGCTATAAGCCTGGCTTCGCGGCGGCACTGATGCTGAAGGACCTGAAACTGTCGCAGGAGGCCGCACAGAGCGTCGGTGCAGCAACGCCGCTCGGCGCCGAGGCAGCCCAGCTTTATGCGCTGTTCAACGCACAAGGGAATGCCGGCGCGGATTTTTCCGGCATCATTAATTTCCTCCGTGGTGACCCGGCGTAAGCTCCAAGTTCACAGGTTTTCGATCTGCCCAAAGCGGAAAGTCGGCAAATTTAGGTTTGCTTAAGCTCTTGCTAACCCTGCAGTAACGATATGCGTTTAAAACGGATTGCGAGGCGGACATCCGCCCGGCGCTCCGGATCAGGTCTCGCGTACCGGAGCCCGTAAGGTTCGCCGTTAGTTTCGCAAGTGTATTGTTGGCGAAGCGCCATGCGTATCTGGCAAAGCCGCGTTCCGATGGAGCGCGGTTTTTGCGTTTCGCATTCTTCAAGGACAATGAGGCGATCGCCCTGGCGCGTCTCCAGATGATCGTCGGCGTCGTGGCTGCTGTCCTGAGCTACGTCGACCCACAGGTGGTCGCGCCCCAATCCCCCAGCGCGTCGGTGCCATGGCTCATCGGTCAGCTACGCTACTTGCGTGCGAGCACGACGTGGGCCTCTTGGGGGAACATCAGCTCCCCTTCAGTTGAATAGATTGCCAGCGAAAAATCTAGATCACCGGTGATCGCTGCGATGACTGCTTCCCGATGCCCGGCATCAATTCTGCTGACCAGCCCGGCCTGCGGAGTCGCTGCCAGCTGTAGTCGCACATATTCCCTAGACGAGGGAAATCGGATGTTTTGTGTCGTCGTGTGGATGGTCACCTGACGAAATCCCGCCTCGGCCACCAATCGGTAAAGCTCGTCCGCATCGGCGAGTGAATGCTCAGACCTTTTCGTTGCCGAAGCGCCTGGACCGAGGTGTCGATCCAAGGCATCCGCCAGCGCCTTCGCCGCAGGAGTGTGCTCAATAGCGCTGAAAACGTTTAAAGCCAGTCGGCCGTCAGGCACCAGAACCCGGAACATCTCACGGAGCGCACTAGATCGATCCGGAAAAAACTGCAGTCCGAGCTGGCAAAGAACCAGATCGAAGGCGGAGTCAGGGAACGGCATTTCGAGCGCGCTTCCCTCGTGCCAGTCGATACGCGCTCCAGCGCCTCTCGGGAGCGACCTAGCAACGGCGAGCATGCCCGTATTGATGTCGAGGCCGACGACCTGCCCACTTCCCATACGCTCGGCCGCCGAGCGTGCCACCACGCCGGTGCCGCAAGCTACGTCCAAAATCCGCTCACCAGATTGAGGCGCAGCACGATCCATCAGGTCCGCAGCCCACAGGGCTGTGATTGCCGGGACCAGGTAGCGCTCGTAGAGGTCCGCGGCGCTGCCTTCCAGCTGCCACTGCTCCTGCTGGGCCATAGTGTCCCTCCCGCACAACGATCTCGGGCAACGGGCCCGATCGGCGCTTCAGCAGCCATCATAAAGCGCGTGTCTGTCGACTAGCAACCGGGCAATGGAAACCGGCAGGGTGCTATTCTTCGCGTTCCGTATCACAACGGTCTTTGCACCATCCGCCCCAAGTAGAATCAAACTCGCATTCTACTGTGCACTCCACGCGCGGCATCTCGCCAATATTTACGAGGCCGATATCCACGAGTTTGTAGCGAGCGATCGCCCTTGGATATTTCCTGAAAACACCCTCAATTTCCGCCACGAAGTCCTTGTGCTCTTCTGGAGCCGGCCTTTTGAAAGGTGTTTTGGCGTCCTGCGCAAGAGATACAGTGATGACCGATTGCATAACCAAGGCTAGGATCAAAGAAATGGTGCGCATCAACTGTCTCCAATACGCCTTACGTGGAGAGATGTTTTGATGGTGGATGGCCGCAACTCCGGGACGGGGGGAAGGCGGTATCGAGGGTAGTCTGCGTCAAACATGGCCCACCATCGCCCGTGTAATCGTTGCACGGGCAGTTGCCGTGCGCCTCTATGTGCGCGTTGCAAGGGTTCCCGAACCCAAACCCATCATCAGGTAAAGTTACTCCCGCCCGCGCCAGTAGGGCCGCGGCTTCTTTCCGCGCGCTGATGATCAAGAACGCGGCCTTTTCCAGGGCTTCCGATTGTTCGCGCGTGAGACCCTCCCGAGACAGATATTTAAACATGTGTCACTCCCTCTGATTTGGATTCGCCAAATGCCTCAATTGGGAAGCAAGCATGCTTCAAATTTGCACACCGCTCGACTTGTTCGCTCTTCAACGTGGCGCAATTCGTTGCGACGTGGCGCTAAGGACAGCTAGTCGCCCATTTTGGTCTCCTTGAACGAATGATCCCTTGCTGAAGTCGATCAGGCGACGTTGACTGGACCGGACTTACGGATGGCTTACGGAAGTCACGCTGATCGGCGGCAGGTGACAAGACGGGCGCCGTTCGCACGCTTGCCGCGCTCGGCATGGACGAGTTTTGCCAGCCGGGGAGTGAGGTAGGCTTGGCGCGCCAAAGGGCGCGTTTCCACCCGCAGCCGAATTCGAACTGACTTTGTCCACGTCCTCGACCATCTGCTCGGCGATCGACGCAGCGATCGCCGAGCGTCCGACTGCAGGACGCCCGGCGATGGTTCTACCTTACCCCCTTGCGCAAATCCGCTTGCGCCAGATCGAGCGCCGTGGCGATGCGGTCGCAGGCCATGTCGATCGTCTCGCGCGTCCAGATCAGCGGCGGCGACAGGATCATCGTGTCGCCGGTAGCGCGCAGCATCATGCCCTGGACAATCGCGTGGTCGCGAACCATCACCGCCGCGCTGCCGGCAGGCAGGAAGCGCTCCTTGGTCACCTTGTCCTTGACGATCTCGATCGCCCCCATCAGCCCGAACGAGCGCACCTCGCCGACCAGATCGTGCCCACCGAGACGTTCCTGCAGGGCCCTGGCGAAGTAAGGCCCGGTGTCGTTCCTGACGCGCTCGACCAGGCCTTCACGCTCGATGATCTCGAGGTTCTTCAGTGCCACCGCGCAGGCCACCGGATGCCCGGCATAGGTGTAGCCGTGATAGAATTCGCCGCCCTTTTCGACCAGCGTCGCCGCGATGCGGTCGCCGACCAGCAGCGCCGACAGCGGCTGATAGCCAGAGGTCAGCGCCTTGGCCGTGGTGATGGTGTCGGGCTCGACATCGAAGGCTTGTGCGGCGAACCACTCGCCTGTGCGGCCATATCCGGTGATGACCTCGTCCAGCATCAGCAGGACATCGTATTTGCGGCAGATGCGCTGCACCTCCGGCCAATAGCTCATCGGCGGGATCTTCACCCCGCCTGCCCCCATCACCGGCTCGCCGATGAAGGCGGCCACCTTGTCGGCGCCGGCTTCGAGGATCGCGTCCTCGACCGCTTTTGCCGCGCGCAGGCCGAAATCATGGTCGCTTTCGCCGGGCAGTGCGAGCTCATAGGCATAGGGCATCATCACATGGACGATGTTGGGCACGGCGCCTCCGAGCTGCTTGTGCATCAAATCCATGCCCCCGAGCGAGGCGCCGGCGATGGTCGAGCCGTGGTAGCCCATCTTGCGTGAGATGATGCGGTTCTTCTCGGGCCTGCCTTCCAGCACCCAATAGTGACGGACCAGGCGCAGCGCCGTGTCGTTGGCCTCCGAACCGGACGAGCCGTAGAACACCTGGTTGATGTGCCTTGGCGCGATCTCCGCCAGCTTTCTCGACAGCAGAACCGGCGTCGGCGTCGAGCATTTGAAGAAAGAGTTGTAGTAGGGCAACTCCTTCATCTGGGCGTAGGCGGCGTCGGCAAGCTCGTCGCGGCCATAGCCGACATTGACGCACCACAGCCCAGCCATGCCGTCGAGGATTTCCGTCCCTTCGGCATCATAGATGAACGGCCCGTTGGCGTGGGTGATGATGCGCGAGCCGGTCTCGCGCATCTCTTTGTGGTCGGTGAACGGATGAAGGTGATGCGCGGCATCGATCTGCTGAAGCTGCTTCAGCGAATAATTCTGGTAGGTCATGTCTGGTCTTTCCTCTTGAACCAATCCGGCAGCTTTCGCGCCGGGGCGGATTCGTCAGAGGACAGCGGGCGGCGAATAGCCGATGCGAGCGCACAGCCGCAACAGCTCGGCGCGTAGCGTGCGCGACGACGGCGTCACCGCCACCCCAAATGCGCAACCCGATTTCGCCAGCCGAGCCATGCATGTACCTTAGGCTGCCTCGAGCCCTCAGTTCAAGCCGTGCCGGTCAAGCGACGCCGGTCAATTGGTGCCAGTCAATTGGTGCCAGTCAATTGGTGCCAGTCAGGGCCCGCTGCAGGAAGACGTACTTCATCGCCGCCTGTACGGCCTGCGGCCGCCGGTCGCCGCGTCCACCATGGCCGCCTTCGGTCTCCTCGAAGAACAGCGTCTTGCCGTGGCCGGCCGCCTGCAGCCGTGCCGCCATCTTGCGGGCATGGCCGGGATGGACGCGATCGTCGGCGGTCGAGGTCGTCAGCAACACCGGCGGATAGGCTGCATCCGTGTCTACATGCTGGTAGGGCGAATAGGCGGCGAGCCAGGCTGCCTCTTCCGGCTTCGCCGGATCGCCATACTCGGCCATCCATGACGCGCCGGGCGGCAGCTCGGTGTAACGCAGCATGTCGAGCAACGGCACGTCGATGATCACTGCACCGAACAATTCCGGGTGCTGGGTCAGCGAGACGCCGGTCAGCAAGCCACCATTCGATCCGCCCTGGATGCCCAGTGTGTCGGGCGTAGCGATGGCGCGTTTGATCAGATCTTGCGCGACGGCAGCGAAATCGTCGAAGGCATTCTGGCGATTGGCCTTGAGCGCTGCCTGGTGCCAGTTCGGGCCGAACTCGCCGCCGCCGCGGATGTTGGCCTGCACATAGGCATTGCCCTTCTCCAGCCACAGCCTGCCGCGCACGCCGGCATAGCCGGGCAGCAGCGGCACTTCGAAGCCGCCATAGCCGTAAAGCAATGTCGGCAAGGGTCCATGCAAGTCGCGCCTCCTGACGACGAAGTACGGGATCATCGTGCCATCCTTCGAGCGCGCCTCGAACTGTTCGGAGAGCAGGGACGACGCGTCGAAACGCGCCGGCTGCGATTTCACCGGTGCCAGCGTGGCAGCATTGTCGTCCGACCAGATGATCGAGCTCGGCGTCAGGAAATCGGTGAAGGAAAAGGAGACGCTGGAACCGAAATGCTCGGCATGGCTGATGCCGACATTGCCGTTTTCGGGCAACGCCACGGGCTTGAACTCCCAGCCGCTGTCGCTGCGCTCGCCGGCGACGACCTTGCCGCGCACATTGTCCATCAAATTGATGAACAGCCGGTCCTGCGTGCGGGCAATGCCGGCGATCGAGACGCGGTGCGCCGGCTCGAGCACGGTATCGAGGGATCCGAATATCCCGGTTTCGATCCAGCGCTCGAAATCGAGTGAATAGAGCCCGTCGGGCTTACACAGCGTGCCGTCCGGCGCAGTCCACGGGGTACGCACGCCGAAGACGAGCTGGCCCTTGAACAGCGCTGTATCGGTGACGTCGTCCGGCAACGGGATGCGCCTGTTCTCGCCGGAAGGCAGCCGCAGGAAACTGTGCGAGGCGAAGAAGTCGATGGTCCGGGCGAGGAAGACATGACGCTTGTCGCCGTCGAATTCGACGGACCCGCCGGCGGCAAGATCCTGCTTCAGCGCCTCGAAGATCGGCATCGCCGCTTCCAGTGGCGTGCCGCGCCGCCAAAGCTTGACCACGCGCGGATAACCGGACTGGGTCTTGTCGTCCTCCTCGAAGGCGGCGGAAACGATAACCGTGTCCTCGTCCAGCCAGCTAAAGCTCGACTTCGAGGCAGGAGCGCGAAAGCCGCCATCGACGAACGATCTGCTTTCGATATCGAATTCGCGCATCTCGCTGGCATCGCCGCCATCCGGCGACAGGTTGAGCAGGCAGCGGCTGAAGTCGGGGTAGAGCCGACTGGCGCCGCTGAACACCCATTTCACCCCCTCTTTCGCCGCCAGACTGTCGAAGTCGATGATCGTCTGCCATTCCGGCTTGTCGGTCTTGTAGGAGGCGACGGTGGTGCGCCGCCAAAGGCCGAGTACGTTCGTCCGGTCCTGCCAGAAATTATAGACATAGCCGTTGATAGCGGCCCCAACGGCGATGTTATCCTCGGCTGTCATCAGGTCGAGCGCCGTCTCGAACGACGTCTGATAGGACGGATCGCCCTGCAGCTCCCCGACCGTAACTGCATTTTGGTGATGCACCCAGTCGAGCGCCTGCTTGCCCCTCCTGTCCTCAAGCCAGAGAAACGGGTCTTCGGCCGCCGAACCCGGCTGGCCCTTGGTATTCGATTTGGTCATGACGTCTCCGGTTGAGTCGGGCGGCGGCATAGCCAAGATCGACATGGGGCCGCTTATATTCAAGTCATTCGTCAGAAACGGCGGCTTTCTGGCATTCACACCATCCGTCTTCGAATGACCGTTACAACTGCCAGCGCCAGGCAAATGGCACCGAGCGTCATTGGCAGGCCGCCGGCGCCAACAACATCCATGGCGCTGCCCGCCAGCGGCGGCACGGCGATGCCGCCGACGCCCCACATCAGCGAGAAGGCGGCGTTGCCGGCGACCAGTGCCGAGCCGGTGAACCGCTCGCCGAGTTCAATGATCGACATCGTGTAAATGCCGTAGGAAACCGCGCCCCAGATGAAGACGCACGGCCAGATCAGCGGCGTCTCGATGAGAAACGGCAACAGAACGCATCCGAGCACCGTCATCGAAACACAGATGAACCGCACCAGCCGCGCCGTCAGTCGTTCCGCCAGCAGGCCGAGCGGCACCTGCATAGCGATGTTGCCGGCGATCATCACCGACAGCAGCGCCGACATGCGCGCTTCGGCGATGCCATAATGTGTTCCGTAGACCGGCAGCAAGGCGAGCACCGCCTGTTCGAAACCGGCGGCCACGATCACCGCCGATAACAGCAGCCACGCCTGCGGCACAAACCCCAGCACCGAAACGCGGTGCCCGCTCTCGTCGACCTTGGGCAGCCGTGCCAGCACCGAGGCGAGGCAGGCGCCGCAAAACAGGAATGCGGCGATGCCGACGAGGAACGGCGGCCATCCCTCGGTGCCGACCGCAAGCAGGCACAGCGGCCCCGCCGCAAAGCCCGCCGAAATGATGGTCGAATAGATGCCCATGACGCGGCCCCGGCGTGTCGGCGGCGCCAGTGCGATCACCCAGACTTCGCTCAGCACGTAGAGCGGGTTGGTGACGGCGCCGATCAAAAAGCGCAGAGGAAACCACAGATAGACATTTTGCGTCCAGCCGATCAGCGCCAGCACCAGCGCGGAAAGTGCCGCGCAAGTAAGCGCGGTGCGCCCTGCCCCGAAACGCCCCGCCAGCGCCGGAACCAGCGGCGACGAGACGATGAAGCCGATCGGCGTCATTGCCGCCGACAGGCCGATCATGGCCGGCGAGACGCCCTGGCGCTGCAGGATGAAGCTCAACAGCGGATAGCTCAGCCCTTGCGCGATGGCGAACACCGAGACGGTGGCGATCACGCCGGTGATCGCCGCCCATTGCACTGTCTCGCCGCTGTCCTGTTCCGCCCGGTCCATGATGCAGGACTAGCGTTTCGCTTTCATCGCGGTAAGCACCGGCAACGAAAACCGCTTGCGCCAGCCGGAAGAGATAAGAGCCTGACGATCCCTCCGGCTGCCCTTCAGGCATGTCGCTTCCCTCGTCCTAGTGGTCGCCGCCTCCGCAATGGCTGGCCGGCCGGCAGTCCATTATGCCGCCGCATTGCCGCAGCGTACGAGGACTATCATGACCGCCGCCATTCAGCCCGCCGAACCTGCATTGGCAAACGACCGCGCCCGTCGCGGCGGCCGCGCGGGAAAGCGTGCCGGCGGATCGGCGGCGTTCGAGCAGCCGCCGTTTCGGCAGTTGAAGAACCCGCTGGCGCCGACCCGGCTGGTTTCCGACGACGAGCTGGAATCTATCCACCTCGCCTCTCTGCGCGTGTTGCGGGAAATCGGCGTCGACGTGCTACATGACGAAGCCCGGCGCATCATGAAGGCGCATGGCGCCGATGTCCGCGAAGGTGGCGAGCGGGTGCGCTTCGACAGTGACATGATCCTGGAACTGGTTGCGCACTGCCCGCCGGAATTCACCATCCACGCCCGCAACCCGGCGCACAACGTGCGCTTCGGCGGCGATAATCTGATCATCTCGATGATGGCGTCGGCGCCCAATTGCTCCGACGTCGACCGCGGCCGCCGGCCGGGCAACCAGCAGGACTACCGCAACTTCCTCAAGCTTGCGCAGATGCACAACATATTGAACTGCACGGGCGGCTATCCGGTCGAGCCGATCGACATCCATCCGTCCGTCCGCCACCTTGAATGCATCCGCGATCTCGCCACGCTGACCGACAAGATGTTCCACATCTATTCGCTCGGTAAGGAGCGCAACGTCGACGGCATCGAGATCACCAGGATCGCACGTGGCATCAGCCATGAGCAGTTGCTTGCGGAGCCGTCGGTATTCACCATCATCAACACCAATTCACCGCTCAAGCTCGACGTACCGATGATGGAAGGCATCATCCAGATGTCGAGCAAGGGCCAGGTGGTCATCGTGACGCCGTTCACCCTGTCCGGCGCTATGGCGCCGGTGACGATTGCCGGCGCGCTGGTGCAACAGAATGCCGAGGCGCTGTCAGGCATCGCCTTCGCGCAGATGGTGCGCAAGGGCGCGCCTGTCGGCTACGGCGGCTTCACCTCGAATGTCGACATGAAGTCCGGCGCGCCGGCCTTCGGCACGCCGGAATATATGAAGGCGCAGCTGGTCGGCGGGCAGCTCGCCCGCCGCTACAACATCCCCTACCGCACCTCCAACACCTGCGCCGCCAACACGGTCGACGCGCAGGCCGCCTATGAAAGCGTGTTCTCGCTGTGGGGCGCCATCCAGGGCGGCGGCAATCTGATGATGCATGCGGCCGGCTGGCTCGAAGGCGGCCTTCGCTGCTCCTACGAGAAGACCATCCTCGACATAGACCTGTTGCAGATGGTCGCCGAGTTCCTGACGCCGCTCGATCTTTCCGAGGAAGCGCTCGGGTTCGACGCCATACAGTCGGTCGGCCCCGGCGGTCATTTCTTCGGCACCCAGCACACGCAAGACCGCTACAAGACCGCGTTCTATGCGCCTATTATCTCGGACTGGCGCAATTTCGAGAGTTGGGCGGAGGCCGGGTCGCCGACGGCGCTCGAAAAGGCCAATCGCGTCTGGAAGGAACGGCTGGCCTCCTATGAAGAGCCTTACATGGATCCGGCAATCCGGGAGGAGCTCAACGCCTTCGTCGACAAGCGCCGGGCCGAAGGCGGCGCGCCGACCGATTTTTGATTATCTGATGAGTAGTCGACCCCCACTCCGTCTTGATGGCAGGCTGGCCCGAAACATCGCTGTATCCGATCTCCGCTTTGTTTTCGCGCCCCGCTCACTCGATTCAATCTCTTCAAAAACGGATCTATCTTCATGAAATCTCATGCAAAAGCGGTTGTCATCGGCGGCGGCGTCGTTGGCTGCTCGGTGCTCTATCATCTGGCCAAGTCTGGCTGGACCGACATCATGCTGATCGAGCGTTCGGAGCTCACTTCCGGCTCGTCCTGGCATGCGGCGGGCGGCTTCCATACGCTGAACGGCGATCCCAACGTCGCCAAGCTGCAGGCCTATACGGTGCAGCTTTACAAGGAGATCGAGGAGATTTCCGGTCAATCCTGCTCGCTGCACCTGACCGGCGGCGTGATGATGGCCGACACGCCCGAGCGCATGGACTTCTTGCGGCTCGCCCACGCCAAGGGCCGCTATCTCGGCATGGACACCGAACTGATCACGCCGTCCGAAGCCAAGGCAATGTTCCCGCTGATGGACGAGACGAATTTCGTCGGCGCCATGTGGGATCCAGTCGAGGGCCATCTCGACCCTTCCGGCACCACCCATGCCTATGCCAAGGCCGCCAGGAAGCTAGGCGCCGAGATCGTACTGCGCAACCGCGTCGTCGAACTGACGCAGGAGGTCGACGGCACCTGGAACGTCGTCACTGAGCAAGGCACAGTCAAAGCCGAGCATGTGGTCAACTGCGGCGGCCTGTGGGCGCGCGAGATCGGTCGCATGGTCGGCGTCGAGCTGCCGGTGCTGGCCATGGAGCACATGTATCTCCTGACCGAGCCGATGCCGGAGGTCGAGGAATTCAACAAGTCGACCGGCCGCGAGATGATTGGCGTGCTCGATTTCAAGGGCGAGATCTATACCCGCCAGGAACGCAACGGCATCCTGCTCGGCACCTATGAAAAGGCCTGCAAGCCGTGGTCGCCGGTCAACACGCCCTGGGATTTCGGCCACGAGCTGCTGCAGCCCGACATCGACCGCATCGCGCCGTCGCTCGAGATCGGCTTCAAGCATTTCCCCGGCATCGAAAAGGCCGGCATCAAGCAGATCATCAACGGCCCCTTCACCTTCGCGCTGGACGGCAACCCGCTGGTCGGCCCGGTGCAGGGGCTGACCAATTTCTGGTGCGCCTGCGCCGTCATGGCCGGCTTCAGCCAGGGCGGCGGCGTCGGCCTGGCGCTGTCGAACTGGATGGTCCATGGCGACCCCGGCTTCGACGTCTGGGGCATGGACGTTGCGCGCTTCGGCGAATGGGCAACGCTGCGCTATACCAACGCAAAGGTCCGCGAAAATTATTCGCGCCGTTTCTCCATCCGCTTTCCCAACGAGGAATTACCGGCGGCAAGACCAGCGCAGACGACCCCGCTTTACGACACCATGATCGCCAACAACGCCGTCATGGGCGACAGCTGGGGTCTCGAAACCCCGCTCTGGTTCGCGCCGAGAGGCTCGGAGCCGAAGGACGTCGTGTCCTTCCACCGCTCCAATGATTTCGGCCCGATCGGCGAGGAAGTGCGCGCCACCCGCGAGAAGGTCGGCGTCACCGAGATCGCCAACTTCGCCAAATACGAAGTCTCCGGACCAGGGGCCGAGGACTTCCTCAACCGTCTGATGACCAATCGCATGCCGAAGACCGGCCGCATCGTGCTGACGCCCATGCTGAACGAGTTCGGCCGGCTGATCGGGGACTTCACCATCGCCAAGGCGAGCCCAAGGGGTGGGGAAGACCGCTTCATGATATGGGGTTCTTCGGCAGCGCAAAAATACCACATGCGCTGGTTCGAGAAGCATCTGCCGAAGGACGGAAGCATCCGCATCCACCGCTTCGACCAGACGCTGGTCGGTCTCTCCATCGCCGGGCCGAAATCCCGCGACCTGCTACAGAAACTGGTCGATGTCGACATCTCGACCAAGGCCTTCCGCTTTATGGATTTCCGCGAAATGGCGGTCGGCGGCGCGCCCTGCATGGTCAATCGCATCACCTACACCGGCGACCTCGGCTACGAGATATGGATGGCGCCTGCCTACCAGCGCCTGGTCTACAAGGCGATCAAGGAGGCTGGCGAAGAGTTTGGGCTTGTCGATTTCGGCATGCGGGCTTTGCTCTCTATGCGCCTTGAGAAGAACTTCCCGACCTGGTTCCGCGAGCTACGTCCGATCTACGGACCGTTCGAAGGCTCGATGGACCGCTTCATCAAGCTGGAGAAGAACGACTTCATCGGCCGGGAAGCAGCGGCCAAGGAACAGGCAGAAGGGCCGAAACTGCGCCGTGTCTCCTTCATCGTCGATGCCGCGGATGCAGACGTCATGGGCGACGAGCCGATCTGGGCCAAGGTCGGCGGCAAGGATTACGGCACCGTGGAAAAGCCGCATGGCTATGGCGCGCCGCGCTTCGACGCGGGCGGCAAGGAAGTGCGCGGCTCGAACGCCGCCGAAGGCGCGTCTGCCGTGCGCGGCATTGTCGACGGCGACTGGCGCGTGGTCGGCTGGGTCACCTCCGGCGGCTATGCGCATTATGTCGAGAAGTCGATGGCGCAGGGATATGTACCGGCGGCGCTTGCCGAGAACGAGAGCGCCGGCCTGTTCGAGATCGAAATCCTCGGGCACCGGCGTCCCGCACGCGTCAATGTCGAACCGCCTTTCGACCCGAGCGGCGAAAAGATGAGGACGTAGGCGCAGCCAGCCGGTCGCATTGTGCGGAGCATACTCTTCATGCTAGCGCAGCCGGCAACACTCTGCTGGCAAGGGCGATGAGATTTCATTGAAGTACAATCTGAGATGGGCCGAGTGGCTGGCCGAGGGACGGATCGGCCCCTTCCCGGCGGCGATCGTCATGGTCGCGGCTTACTTTGCCTTGCAGACCATCATACTGTCCCTGTTGAGCTCTTGGGCGGGAACCGGCGTCGGCATCGATGATGCGGAGCAGCTGATCTATGTTCCGTATCTCTGGGCTGGATATGGCGGCTCGCAACCACCCCTGTACACCTGGATCAACTGGCTGGCCGCGCATGTTTTCGGCACCAGTATCTTCACGCTGAAGCTCGTCAAATACTCCGTGCTGTTCCTTGCCGCCTGCAGCGTGTTCGCCGCCATGCGGCGGTTCAGCTACACCAAAGCGACAGCGGCGGCGGCCATGTTCGGCCTGTTTACCATCCCGCAGATCGTCTGGGAATCGCAGCGCGCCTTGTCGCATTCCGTCGCCGTCGTCGGCTTCTGCTCGCTGCTCCTGCTGGCCATGGCCTATCTTCTCGAGCGGCGAAGCATGATCGCCTATGCGGCGTTTGGCCTGGCCACGGCGGCGGCAATTCTTGCCAAATATAATGATGTCTTCCTCGTGGTGGCCCTTGTTGCGGCCGTGCTGTCGCTGCGCGAATGGCGCAGCGCGATTCTCGATCCGAAGTTCGCCATCAGCATAGCGGTCGCGATATTGGTGCTGGCGCCAACCACCTATTGGAGCCTCATGCATCCCGCCGATTTATTGTCGAGAGGCGAGAAGTTCGGAATAGACGCGCAACAAGGGCGCGTGGCGGCGGCCTTTGTCGGCGCCGGCAAGTTTATCATGGGCACCTTCAATTTCGCGGTCTTGCCGGTGCTCGTTTCCGCCCTCACGTTCTGGCTGGCGAAGTTCCGTTTCTCCGAGCGGCACCCGAAAGGTCCGGCAAGGGAAATTCTGTTGTGGCGTACCTTGGCGCTCGGCTTGGCCATGCTTGCAGTACTTGTACTTGCCACCGGCGTGACGGTGGTCAAGGACCGCTGGCTGCTACCGGTCCTGTTCATGTTGCCGCTGGCCATCGTCGCCACTATGGAACGGCTGGCGCCGCGCGGCAGGAATGCGCAGCTCCTGGTGATCGCGGCTGGAGCGATCATCGCCGTGCTGCTCGCGCCCGCCACCTGGTACGTCCAGATAAACGGGACCAGTGGCCTCTCGCGGATGATCCGCGTGGATTACCCCGCCCTCTATCGCCAACTGACTGCGGACGGACCGGTCAAAACCGCAATATCTGATGGTGCATGGGTCGGAAACCTGCGGTTGGTCGATGAAAACCTGGTCGCACTTGACCAGGAAGTGCCTAATTTCGAAACGCTGATGCAGGAGCCGGCCGTACTCGTCTGGCTTGACCGAGACGATCCGCGTCCGGTCATTTTGGAGCAGCTCAAAGCGGCCGGCTATGAGCCGGACGGCCAACCACGGCAAATGATGGTTCCGCTGTTGCGCGGCACCGGCAAGTCCGCCCGGGCCGGCGCCTATGTAAGATTGAAGAGAATGGCGGTGGGAGAAACCACGGCGCCCAAGGAAGGCGTTAGCGGAGGAGCCGAGGGTGGACAGGAACCCGACTGACCGGCCCCGTCATCACCGCAAGATCATGCCGTTCGAGCCGGACGGCTCGAACGATGTGCTGCACAAAAAATCGCGGCTGAAGGCCGCTGAACTCAACCAGCATGCGCTGGGCTATGGAGCGCTGGCGGAAGTCGAATGGCAGGCGGCGGGCATTGCTGCTCCTGACCTGCCCGCCATGCGCCGATATCGGCTCGAGCGCATCCGCGCCGAGCTGAAGCGCCGCGACTATGCGGGAGCCCTGCTCTACGATCCGGTCAATATCCGCTATGCCACCGACGCAACCAACATGCAGCTCTGGGTCGCACACAATCGGACCAGGCATTGTTTCGTTGCCACCGATGGCCCGGTGGTGCTGTTCGACTATTTCTCCTGCGAGCACCTTTCCGATCATTCCGGCGTCGTCGACGAGGTGCGGCCGGCGGTGTCGTGGGCTTATCTGTACAGCGGCGAGCTGACCGGCCAAAAAGCCCGCCGCTGGGCAGCCGGCATCGCCGACCTGGTATTGGAACATGGCGGCGGCAATCGCCGCATCGCAGTCGACCACATCAATCCCGAGGGCATCGAAGAGCTCGCCCGCCTCGGCATCTCGACCGGCAATGGCGAGGCGGTGATGGAAAATGCGCGGCTGATCAAATCGCCCGACGAAATCCTTGCCATGCGCCGGGCGATCGCCGCTTGCGAGGCGGCAATGGGCGAGATGGAGAAGGCGTTGAGGCCTGGCATCTCCGAGAACGAATTGTGGGCCGAACTCCATCGCGGCAACATCGCGCGCGGCGGCGAATGGATCGAAACCCGGCTCCTGTCGTCGGGTCCGCGCACCAATCCATGGTTCCAGGAGTGTTCGTCGCGGACGATCAAGGCCGGCGAGCTCGTCGCTTTCGACACCGACCTGATCGGTCCTTACGGCTTCTGCGCCGACCTTTCGCGCACCTGGCTTTGCGGTGACGCGCCGCCGTCGCAGGAGCAGCGCGACCTGTTCCGCATCGCCGCCGACCAGATCGCCCACAACACGGAGCTGATGCGGCCGGGCATATCGTTCCGCGACCTCGTCGAGGGCTCGTCAGTGCCACCGGGAGACTGCTTCCCGGCCCGTTACGGGGTGCTCTATCACGGCGTCGGCCTTGCCGACGAATACCCGACTTTGCCGCATGCTGGCGACTGGACCGACGACACACCGGACGGAGTGCTCGAACCTGGCATGGTGCTGTGCGTCGAGAGCTATATCGGTCGGCTTGGCGGCTACGAAGGCGTCAAGATCGAAGAACAGATCCTGATCACTGAAACCGGCTACGAGAAGCTTTCGACCTACCCGCTCGACAATCGGCTGCTTGGCGGCTGAGCGATGCTAATGCATGTCGCGCAAAAGTGTGCAGCGGCTTTGCGATAACGACATGCATAAAACAAGAATCTAAAGCGCGTCGCATGAGGCCGACCGAACGCGACGCGCTTTACGTGAGCGCCGCGATCGCCTCGCGCATCGCGGCGACGATCGTTTCCGGCGTCGTCCTGGCGGTGATGAACGGCAAGCCTTTGCGCCGCCTTGTCCAGCCGACGACCGTCACCTTCTGCGCCGCCGGCTCGAAACGCTGCGCCAGCGCCCAGCTCTCGCAATCGATCGCCGCGACGTCCGCCCTGCCCTCGGCAACGGCAACGATCGAAGCACGGTGCCCACAGCTTTCGCTCAGCCCGGAAAAGATATCCAGACTCTCGCCCAATGCTTGCAGGTCGCGGGCTGGCGCGATGATGCCCGACATGGAATCGAGGCTGTTGAAGGTGAAGCGCTTGCTGCGAAGCTGATCGAGCGGAATGACGGCACCGCCGTCGGCCGGCGCCCTTGCCGGCGGTGCCTCGCCCGCCCTCATGACGATGGCGCTCGAATAGAGTTCGCCCTGTCCACCCTCGAAGGCGTCGTAACGCGGCTGGCCGATGAGCTGGACACGCTGCGACAGGCCAAGTTCCATCGGTCCCCAGCAGGTTTGTGCAAAGAGCAGCGCCGGATGCAGCCAGAGCTGGTGAAAATCCAGTTCGTCCGGCGGCAATGTCGCCGGATCGGGTGCGATGGGTTTTCCCTGATCATCGCGAATACCGCCAGGTACGGGGGGCAAATCGCCGGTGCGGCGGATGATCGTCTCCGGCGCATCGATGCCTTTTTGTCTGAAAGCATCGCGCAGCCGCGCCCATTGCGCGTCGACATCGTCCCGCGCTTCCGGCCAGTCGTACATCGGCAAAGCCGCAATGAATTCGCTCATGCCGGGATTTGACCGTTATGCGGGGAAATTGACAAGGTCAGGAAAGCGTCGTCCGCGCGGCACCGCCTGCAACAACGCAAGAATCATTCTTTCGGCGGCTCGGCGGGTACCGGCGCGCTGCCAAGCCCATTGAGGCTGCGTGCCCTGACGCGCGGCTTGAATGCGCGTCCTGGTTCCGGCATGCGCCGCAGCACGGGATGGACGACCGGCTCCTTCGCCTTGAAGGCATAGGCCTTGAGCAGCGCGAAATAGTTCGGATAGGCGTAGCCATTGTTCATCCGCAGCCATTCGTCGCGGCGGTCGCGAAACACCTTCGGCAGCCTGTACCAGGCCACCGTCGGGCTCTTGTGATGGACGAAATGCAGATTGTTGTTGAGGAACAGGAAGGACAGCGGCGAGCGCTCGACGATGATCGTGCGGCCTTCCGGATGTTCAGACCATTGGTGCTCGGCGTAGGTGCGGATCGAAATCAGCGACTGCCCAAGCCACACCGGCACCAGTATGTAGAGCCATAACGGCATGCCGAAGCCGAACTGCACGACAGGCAGCACCACGACGAGGCCGATCGCATGCAGCAGCCATGCCTTGCGGATGGACTTGTCGCCCGCGGCAACCTGCTTGGCGTCGTCGATGAAAAAGCCGATGCAGGAAAGCCACGGGCCTAGCACCAAACGCCCGATCATCGTGTTGTTGACCTTCAGCAGGAATTTCATCGCCGACGGCAGCTCCTCGTGCTGCCAGAGAGCCTTGTAGTAGCTTTCGGGATCATCGAGCGGATCGGTCAGGCGCTCGTCTGCATGGTGGCGCAGATGAATGGTCTTGAACCGGCGAAACGGCCAGACAAGGCCAATCGGCAGGAACACAAAGGCTTCGTTGAGCCGCGCATTCCGGGTTGGGTGGCCGTGCAGGACCTCGTGCATCAGCGAGGATTGTAGCGCCGCAATCAGGGTCAGAAAGGCGAGTGCCAGCAACGGGTAGGATGGCCAGAGCAGAAAGCCGGCAGCGAGCCAGCCGCCGTAGCATAGAAGTGCGAGAAATACGGTCGGCCATTCGATGGTCGCTGCGCCGTGTCGCCTGTTGCCAATGCTCGTCATGCTATCGACCACTGCCTTCCAGTCGCCGGAACCCGTTTGATTCCTGACACATTGTGTCAGGAGCGTTGCGTCGGCGCAACGCGATAAAGCGCACAAACTGTTGCGATTGCGCATTTTCAGCTGCATATGTTATGTATTGTAAACAGCCAACAGGATTCATTTACGCCTGAAGCCCGCGTTCGCGGCTTTAAGCGCAAATTTTTCCTCCTATTGAATGGGGTAGCGATTTGGATAAGCGCGACCTGTCGACGATCTTTCGCGAGCGCCTGAAAATGCTCTTGACAAGGTCCGATTTGAACCAGTCGGCCTTCGCCGCCGCGGTTGGCATCGACCGTTCGGCGCTGTCGCAGCTGCTCTCCGGCGCGTCGATCCGCCTTCCCCGCGCCGAAACGCTGCTCAACATCGCCGCCGAATTCAAAGTCTCGCTCGACTGGCTGCTCGGCCTCAGCCACGACGAGGGCGTCACCGGTGAAATCCGCGAGAGCCTTGAGATCGAGGAGGCGCCGGACGGCTTCGACCGCACGCTGCTGGCTCGCTGGCATGCCGAGGCGGCGGGAACGAAAATCCGCTACGTGCCGGCCGGCATTCCCGATCTTCTGCGCACCGAGGCGCTTGTCGACTACGAAGCCGTTATCGCCAACAAGAGTCGCGAGGCACAGGCCGGCGAAACGCAGTACCGCATCGACTACAACCGACGGCCCGAAACCGACATGGAAGTCTGTATGCCGCGCCACACGCTGGAGATCTTCGCACGCGGGCTGGGCGTGTGGGACCGCTTTCCGGAGGCCGACCGCCACCAGCAACTCCTGCACATGGCGACACTGCTCGACGACCTCTATCCCACCTTCCGCCTGTTTCTCTATGACGGGCGGATGCGCTATTCGATCCCCTACACCATCTTCGGGCCCTATCGCGCCGCCATTTACGTCGGCGACATGTATCTGGTGCTGAATGCCACGCAGCCGATCCGCATCCTGACCAGCCATTTCGACAATCTGATCCGTGCCGCGGACGTCAACGCGCATGAAGCGGCCAGCTTCACGCGAAAGCTGGCGGAGATGCGATTTTGACCGGTTGCTCTACGTGCCGACATTGACGGCACATAAAGAATTCTTTATATCCTTATCTCAGTTATTCTTCCGGGAAGGCGTATTTCACATGACCAATCCGATCAACGCTCTGCTTGCCGAAAAGGGCGTCCTGCTCGCCGATGGCGCCACCGGCACGAATCTGTTCGCCATGGGCCTTGAGGCCGGAGAGGCTCCCGAGCTCTTGAACGAGACCGCGCCCGACACCATCACCAGCCTGCACCAGAACTTTGTCGATGCCGGCGCCGACATCATCCTGACCAACTCTTTTGGCGGCACCCGCCATCGGCTCAAGCTGCACCACGCGCAGGACCGGGTCTATGCGCTGAACAAGCGCGCGGCCGAGATCGCAAGCGCCGTCGCCGGCAAGGCCGGCCGCAAGGTGATCGTGGCCGGCTCCGTCGGCCCGACCGGCGAGCTGCTGGTGCCGCTCGGCGCCATGACCTATGACGAGGCGGTCGAAGCCTTTGCCGAGCAGATTGAGGGGCTGAAGGCCGGCGGCGCCGAAGTCGCCTGGATCGAAACCATGTCGGCGCCAGACGAAATCCGCGCCGCCGCCGAAGCCGCCATCCGCGTCGGCCTGCCCTATACCTATACCGGCTCCTTCGACACCGCCGGCCGCACCATGATGGGACTGCTGCCGAAGGACATCCACGGCGTCGTCGATGGCCTGTCGCAGACACCGCTCGGTGTCGGCGCCAATTGCGGTGTCGGCGCCTCCGACATTCTCGCGTCGCTGCTCGACATGACCGAGGCGAAGCCGGAAGCAACGGTGATCGTCAAGGGCAATTGCGGCATTCCCGAATTTCGCGGTGCCGAGATCTACTATTCCGGCACACCCGAGCTGATGGCCGACTATGTGCGCCTCGCCGTCGATGCAGGCGCCAAAATCGTCGGCGGCTGCTGCGGCACCTCGTTCCAGCACCTCGCCGCAATGCGCAAGGCGCTCGATGCGCACACCAAGTCGGATCGCCCGACCGTCGAGCAGATCGTCGAACGCATCGGCCCGATGCGCAACAAGCAGGCTACGGTCAATGTCGCCGAGACCAGCGAAGCCCGCCGCGAGCGGCGCCGCGGACGCGCCTGACGCTTTCGTCTGCGACATGGTCCGCGCGAAGCGGTGCGGCCGCGAAAAAAGGCCGGCAAGGTTTCCCTCGCCGGCCTGCCTCACCCGCCCGTAGGCCGGCTCCCCCTATCAGAACGATCCCATCTGAAAGAAACCGGCCGTCATTGCCACTACCGGTTACCGCCGAGCGCCGAGGCAAGGCGCACGAGCGAGAGGAACTCGGACCTGTACCCAAATGGGTCGGCTCCCCTGGCAGCGGTAGCAATCTCCATGATCTTGTCGTAGCCGAACTTCGCGGTCGCATCCTCGTCGCGCAGCTTCTGGCCGAACGCAGCAACGGCAACGGAGAAACGCTGGTCGGTGCTGGCCTGGTCGAACGACGCCACCTCGTTGGCTGACGTTACCGGCGTGGTGATCAGCTTCGAGGTGTCCTCGTTCGGCAGCTTGTAGCGGATCTTGACGAAAGCATATTCGTCGGCATTGGCGACACCGCCATTGTTCACCGAGGCCTGGCCGTAGCGCAGCTGGTCGATCTGTTCGCCGCCGCTGCCCTTAGGCGTGATCTCGTAGATTGCGGTGACTGAATGACCTGAGCCGATCTCGCCGGCATCGACCCGGTCATTGTTGAAATCCTCTCGATTCAAGGCGCGGGTTTCGTAGCCAATCAGCCGGTACTCCGAGACCTTGTTCGGGTTGAACTCGACCTGGATCTTCACGTCCTTGGCGATGGTGAACAGCGTCGAGGAGGCATCCTCGACCAGCACCTTCTCGGCCTCCGCCAACGTATCGATGTATGCAGCAGTGCCATTGCCGTTCTGGGCGATGGTCTGCATCATCTGGTCGTTCAGATTGTCGCGGCCGAAGCCGAACACCGACAGGAATACGCCTGTCTTGCGCTCCTTTTCGGTCAGCCGCTTCAGGTCGTCGTCGTCGGTCTGGCCGACATTGAAGTCGCCATCGGTGGCGAGCATCACCCGATTGATGCCGTCCTTGACGAAGGATTTCTGCGCCAGCCTGTAGGCTTCCTTGATGCCGGCCTCGCCTGCCGTCGAGCCGCCGGATGTCAGATTGTCGATGGCAGCGAGGATCTTGTCCTTTTCCGAAGCCTTGGTGGGCTCCAGCACGGTACCGGCATCGCCCGCATAGGTGACGATCGAGACGGTGTCGTCAGGTCTCAGCTTGTTGACCAGCAGTCGGAAGGCCGACTGCAGGAGCGGAAGCTTGTCCTGCTCGTTCATCGACCCCGACACATCGATCAGGAAGACCAGATTGGCCCTGGGCTGCTCGGCCGGCTTCACGTCGAAACCCTTGATGGCGACATGCATCAGCCTGGTGTGCTCGTTCCACGGTGTCGGCATGACGCTGACGGTCGAGTTGAACGGCGTCGAGGCGGAGTCCGGGCCTTTCCAGTCATAGGGGAAGTAGTTGACCATCTCCTCGACGCGAACCGTGTCGGCCTGCGGGATAAAGCCTTCCTTGAGCGAGCGCCGGACGAAGGAATAGGAAGCGGTGTCGACATCGATCGAGAAGGTCGAGACCGGGTCTTCAAGTGCGGCATGCACCGGGTTGGTCTTGAAATTCTCTACGCGGTCGCGGTTTTCCTCTTGCGGCAGCATCTGGTCGGCCGGCGCAGCGGCGGGCTGCTGTGCCATCAGCTTGGGCTCGGCAACCGTGCCAGGCATGCGGCCGACCCGCGCGCCGCCATCGGCTGAAGGGGCCGCGGAGCTTGCGTCGCCGTTCAACGCAAGCTCGCTGCTCGGCTGCGGTTCGGGTGCATTGCGGCTGAGCACATCCTGCTGCGTCAGCCCGCCGACTGCGGTCGATTCCGCCTTCGGCGGCGATGTCGGCGCCACAAGCGCCTCGCCGGTGTCGCGGCTTTCACTTTCGGCGTCCGCCTTCGTCTGCTTGTCCGCTTCGGCAACGACCGGCGGTTTGACGGTCGTCGGCTTGTCAGCCAGCGTTTCGGTGATCTTATCCCCGCCGAATTCGGGCCCGCCGAATTTGGATTCCCCCAGCATATAAATGGTAGCGTATCCGGCGATCGGCAGGGCAACGAGCCCGGCAATGGCCGGCGTGGCGAAGAGTTTCTTTTGCATGATTTCGCTCCAGAGCCTTTGTGCTCGCTCTGTGAGACGAACCCCGCCTGCCGATCCTTGGGCGGCAGGCAAAGTTTTTTCTTCCATGTCATAGGCGCGCAGCGCGGCCTGGAGGGCACGCGCCTTTGCGTCCGCGTCCGGCGCCGGTGCTGCGATGTCGCGCAGTCTGTTCAGTTCGTTGTCGTCGACCATGGTCACACTTCCCCGGCTGAACGCATCAGCGTCTTCAACCGTTTCTTCGCTTCATGGATGTGCCAGGAAACCGTCGTCTCCGAGATCGCCATCGCCTCGGCGGCGGCTGCGTGGCTCAGCCCTTCGCCATAGACCAGCAGCACCGCGTCGCGCTGCTTGTCCGGCAGCTTGCGTACCGCTGCCCAGAGCGCCTCGGCCGGGTCTTCCGGCTCGGCCGAGATTTCCCCCGAAATCAGCGCATAGGCGCCATAGGCCTCGGTCTTGACCGTCTCGCGGGCGGTCTTGCGCATCATGTCGCGCGCCGCATTCAGCGTCATGATGTAGAGCCACGTCGTGAAGGCACCGCTGCCGTGATAGTCGCGGATCGCCCGCCCGAGCCGGACGCAGACTTCCTGGGCGATATCCTCGGCGTCGGCCTTTTTCCCGCACCAGCGATAGGCGGCGCGATAGACGAAACCATAGTGCCTTTCGAGCAACTTGCCGAAAGCACCCCGGTCTCCGCCCTTCGCCCGTCCGATCAGTTCGGCGTCGGAGGCTTCGCTTTCGTCCAGCATCATCGCCATCATTTGCCTGTTGGACGAAGGCTAATGGCGGTTCCTTGGGGCGATGGAAAGAATTTTTTGGCGGGCGGTCACGTCGTAATGGTTGGCGTGCCTTGGCCGAGCGTCTCCGCAAACAGCATCGTCAGCCGCTTCCAGTGGCGTTCGGCGCCGGCTGCATCGAAGGCACTATGGTCCGGCATGCACCAGCCATGCGCCATGCCGGCATAGTTCTCTATGACATGATCGACCTCGGCGGCGCGCAGTGTTTCGGCCAGCCGCGCCGACTGCTCCGGCGGAAAGCTGCGGTCCACACCGGCAGTGCCGATATAGACCCTTGCCTTGACCGAGGCGGCCTTCCGATGCGGACTGTCGGCGGCGTCACCAGCCAGATTGCCGCCGTGAAAACTGGCGGCGGCGGCGATGCGGTCGGGATAGCTGGCCGCGGCGTTCAGCGCCCGCGCTCCGCCCATGCAGTAGCCGATAATGCCGACCGGCCCGGTCAGGCCTTGGGCAGCGAGCGCATCGAGGAAAGCGCCGCTGTCGCGGATCGTCATCTCCTGGGTCGTGCCGCCGAGCAGACCTGTGATGGCGGCCTTGCTCCTCTCGTCGCCGAACGCAGTCTTGGGATCGAACGGACCGTAGGGCGCATTGCGGTAAAAAAGGTCCGGCACAAGCACCGCATAGCCCTCGCTCGTAAGCCGCTCCGCCATCTGATCAAGCGCCGGTCGCGGACCGAAAACGTCCATGTAGAGGATGATCGCTGCCTTGGCTGGGGCCGCCGAACGGAACAGCCGGGCCTTGGCAATGCCGTCGCTTGTCTTGATCTGCATCGCTTGCGTGGCCATCATCCGCTCCGTTGATCTGACGTGCGATAGATACCCGCGGTGGCCGTCGCCGCAAGCTGTAGTGAGGCGATCTGCTTCAAGATTTCGTGCGGCATTCGGCGACGCTACAGACGCGCGAATGCTGCCATGTGAAAGGCCTGAACCTCGGACGGATAGCGATAATCGGTGTCGTAAGGACAGGCGTTGCGATCAAGGCAGCCGCCGGTCCGGCAGGGCGCGCCGTTTTGCCCGCGCACATGCGCCAGACAGGTTTCATGTGCAAAACCGTCCGCAGAATAAGCCTCTACCGGACAGGATTTCAGGCAAGGTTTTTCGGCACATGTGTCGCAAAGGTGAATCACGTCGCGGGGTTCTTGGAGCGCAATTTCGTCTTCGAACAGCAGCGCGCCGCGATAGGCATGCCAGAGCCCATATTGCGGATGCATGAGAATGCCGAGCGGCGACGGCTTCAGCCCCTCCGCACGCATCGCCCATTGCTGGAATGGCAGATAAGGCCTGTCGGAGGGCGAAACCGCGCGCACCCCGAATGTCTCTGCCACCGCGCCGATCACTTCGCGCGACCATGTGTCGAGCGGATTGGTGATGATCCGTGATTGGCTTTCCTTCCAGCGCAGGAAATGCGGCCATGGCGCGGCGCCCGCCTGCCCCACCAGCAGCACGGATTTGGCGGCAACGCCGGAGAGACCGGAGGGTGTTGCTTCACCACCTGCAAAATTGAAGCCGCCGCGAAGCATGAGGCCGGAGGCGGAAAGCGCTGCCGCGATGGTTTCGACCATGCTGCGCTCAAGGAACTCTGTCACCCTTCGATCCTTGAAAACGGAATTACTCCCCTTTTCTCAAGCGTCTCACGCAAATTATCGGCGTAGCGATGAGCAAACGCCTCTACTTCACCTTTGGGCCGGGCAAAATAGCGGTCATAAAGTGTTGAGTAGTCCTCACCTTGGGCGAACGGCGCTTCCACTTTTCCAAGCCAATCAACCCAGTGGCCGATCTCATGCAGAAGCGTGCGATAGAGCTGCGTGGCTCGCACGGAATCGAGTGAGGTGGAAACGAGATGCTTCTTTCCAACCCGGCTGATTTTGTGACCGTCCAAACGAAGTCTGTCCAACTCTGCCGCATCCTCAGGGTCCAGCGATGTGGACCATTCGATGGTGTCGCCAACGTTACAGGCTTCCAAAAATAAGGCCGGACCACTTTTTTCGATGGAGGATCCGCGGAAACCAAGATCGGCATAATAAAACATCCGCCCCCACGCCGGTCTGAGTACGCGCGCTTTTCGCGTCGGTTGGCGCAAGACAAATGTTTCCAGCCCGGCCCAGTCAGCGAGAGGAACATGAGAGAGAAGGAAGACAACATCTTCGACCGAGCATGCGTAAACACACCCACCGCTCGTCTTTTCGACAATGAGCGTTACGTCCCTGCCATTCACCGTCCTGCGCAGCGGCTGGCCAGGATTGAGCTGCGCCGCACACCATCCGGCGGATGTCCACGGTCGGGGAACGATCATGCGGTTGTTTTGCCCATGGCCCTGCTTCGGCGTGCCAATGTTCCGGTTTCGCCTGGTTGGATTGAAAGGCATTGGCACCGTTCCCTCGCCGCTCGTCCTCACCCGAACGCGCAAATCACCCCTTCTTGTCCGGGTCGGAGAAGGCACTCCGCCAGACTTCCTTGTGGATGATGTTGGCGACTTTAGCCCCGCCTGATTCGGGCTCCTTTCAGGTGAAGGCGTCGGCCATCGACGCCTTCTTCCTGCCGATGAAGTCCTTCAGCCCGTCGTCGATGCCCGGATCGAGGTAAGGCGCCTCGTAGCTTTCGAGCCAGCGGCGGGCGAGCTCGTTGGCGCGCTGCGGCGCGGTTTTTTCGCCTTCGGCCAGCCATTGCTCGTAGGAATTGTTATCGGCGATGTTGGAGCGGTAGAACGCGGTCTGGAAATTGGCCTGGGTGTGATCGCAGCCGAGATAGTGGCTGCCTGGGCCGACCTGGCGGATGGCGTCCATCGCCTGGCCGTTTTCCGACAGGTCGACACCCTCAGAGAACTTCTGCGTCATGCCGAGCTGGTCGATATCCATCATGAACTTTTCGTAGCAGGAGGCGAGACCGCCCTCGAGCCAGCCGGCCGAATGCAGCACGAAGTTGGTGCCGGCGAGGATCGTCGAGTTCAGCGTGTTGGCGCTCTCGTAGGCGGCCTGCGCATCGGGGATTTTTGAAGCACAGAGCGAACCGCCGGTGCGAAACGGCAGGCCGAGCCGACGGGCAAGCTGTGCGGCGCCATACGAGACCAGCGACGGCTCCGGCGTGCCGAAGGTCGGCGCGCCCGACTGCATCGAGATCGACGAGGCGAAGGTGCCGAACAGCACCGGCGCACCCGGCCGGATCAGCTGGGTGAACGACGCTCCCGCCAGAACCTCGGCTAAAACCTGGGTCAGCGTGCCGGCGACCGTCACCGGGCTCATCGCACCGGCAAGGATGAACGGCGTGACGATACAGGCCTGATTGTGGCGCGAATAGACCTTCAGCGCTCCCAGCATGGTCTCGTCGAAGACCATCGGCGAGTTGGCGTTGATCAGGCTGGTCAGCACCGTGTTGTTCTCGACGAAATCGTCACCGAACACGATCTTGGCCATCGCCACCGTATCTTCCGCGCGCTCGGGCGCGGTCACCGAGCCCATGAACGGCTTGTCCGAATATTTGATATGGCTGTAGACCATGTCGAGATGCCGTTTGTTGACCGGCACGTCGACCGGCTCGCAAACCGTGCCGCCCGAATGGTGGATCGACGGCGCCATATAGGCGAGTTTCACGAAATTCCGGAAATCCTCGATCGTCGCATAGCGCCTGACGCCGTCGAGATCGCGCACGAAGGGCGGTCCATAGACCGGCGCGAACACTGTCGCGTTGCCGCCGATCTGCACCGAGCGCTCGCCGTTGCGGGCGTGCTGGGTATAGACGGACGGAGCGGTCTTCAACAGCGAGCGGCAGAGGCCCTTGGGGAAATGCACCCGCTCGCCCTTGACGTCGGCGCCCGCCTCTTTCCAAAGCTGCAGCGCCTCGGCGTCGTCGCGGAAGATGATGCCGATCTCCTCCAGCACCGTGTCGGTGTTCTTTTCGATCAGCGCCAGCCCTTCCTCGTCCAGCACTTCATAGACGTTGATCTTGCGCTTGATATAGGTGAGCTGTGTGCCGGGGCCGCCGCCCGAACGCGCGGCCCGTCGGGCTGCGGCGCCACCGCTGGCAGCGCGCCCGCGCCGTGCGTTTGACGCTTCCTGATCGACCGGCGCGTTCTCACTCATAATCGTTCTTCCCTGGCTTTCGTTCTGGCCTGATTTACTCCGGCCGGGCTGTTGTACCGGCCTGAAATCCGTTTGCGGCCGCATATTGCGGTCTCTGGCCGGATCGTAGCCATGCACCCTATTCGAAACGGCCCGCCAGCGCCAACGCCTGTCGCAAAATCGACAAGAATTCCAAGAGATTTACGGTCGCTTTCGTTTTGCGGGAAGTCGCAAATCAGCTATGGACAACCGGCCCGTGCGGGTTAGGTATTGACGCGATATTTTTAAGCTGCCGCGATAGTTGTAGCCGGCAAGGAGCCTGAGAAAAAATGGCCGACGACGAGATCATCCTTTCGGAACTCTCCGACGACGAGTTGGTGCAGCAGATGCACGACGATCTTTATGACGGGTTGAAGGAAGAAATCGAGGAAGGCACCAATATCCTTCTCGAGCGCGGCTGGGCGCCTTACAAGGTGTTGACCGAGGCTCTGGTCGAAGGCATGCGTATCGTCGGCGAGGATTTCCGCGACGGCATCCTGTTCGTTCCCGAAGTGCTGCTGTCGGCCAACGCGATGAAGGCCGGCATGTTCATCCTGCGTCCGCTGCTTGTCGCCACAGGCGCGCCGAAGCAGGGCAAGATGGTGATCGGCACCGTCAAGGGCGACATCCACGACATCGGCAAGAACCTGGTCGGCATGATGATGGAAGGCGCCGGCTTCGATGTCATCGACCTCGGCATCAACAATGCGGTCGAAAAATATCTCGATGCCATCGAAAAGCACCAGCCCGACATCATCGGCATGTCGGCCCTGCTGACGACGACCATGCCTTACATGAAGGTCGTCATCGATACGATGAAGGAAAAAGGCATTCGCGACGACTATGTCGTACTGGTCGGCGGCGCACCGCTCAACGAGGAATTCGGCAAAGCCGTCGGCGCCGACGCCTATTGCCGCGACGCCGCGGTGGCAGTCGAGACCGCCAAGGACTTCATGAAGCGCAAGCACAACGTCCGCGCTTCGGCCTGAGCCAATAAGTCCGGCACGAACAAGAAAAGCCGCGCCTTGCAGTGCGGCTTTTTTATTCCCAAATGTTGAGAGCCGTGCGGATCAGGGTTTCTTGACGGTATCGTCAACTGCCTTCGCAGTGGATTTGATATCCTTACCGACGCCGCGCACCGTGTTGGCGCAGGCCGAAACAGCCAAGGCGCAGGCGAGAATAGCGATTGGCGCGACGCGGAACAATTTCATGATTGGTGTCTCCCTCAGCATATAAATTCGCTGGACAGCAACGAAGATCGATTAGACTGGTTCCATGACTACCGCGCGAAAACAACAATCCGATCAAGGCGACAGGCTGCTCGTCATCGCCTGCGGGATGATCGCGCGCGAAGTTTTGGCGGTCAAGGAGCAGCTCGGGCTCGACCATCTCGACCTGACCTGCCTGCCGGCGGAGTTCCATTTCTATCCGGACCGCATCGCGCCGGCCATGGACAGGGCTATCGAGAAGGCCAAGACCGACGGCTACAGACACATCTTCGTCGGCTATGCCGATTGCGGCACGGGTGGCCTGCTCGATCGGATCTGCGAGAAGCATGGCGTCGAGCGCATGGCCGGGCCGCATTGCTTTGCTTTCTACCAGGGCATGGATGCCTATGCGAAGGTCGCCGATGACGACATGATGTCGTTCTACATGACCGACTTCCTCTGCCGGCAATTCGATGCCTTCTTCATGAAGCCGCTCGGCCTCGACAAGCACCCGGAGCTGATCAAGGACTATTTCGGCAACTACGAGAAGCTGATCTATATCGCTCAGACCAACGACCCGGAACTCGACAAGGTCGCCGAAAAGGCGGCGAAAATGCTCGGCCTCGCCTATGAGCGCCGCTCGACCGGCTATGGTGACCTGACGAAGGAACTGGCCAGCGCCTCAGCACATTCGTAAAAGAAATAGCGTCCTCTAAGCGTTTGCCGGAGGCTGCCGTTCATTTTCGCCCACCGATTCACCGATCCGATATGACATCGATAATGCGCCCGGTTTCAAGGCGGATCGGCCCCCGCGCGGTTGGATCTTTAAGCAATATTTCGGCAAGCATTGCATCGACATTGTCGAAATTACTTTGCAGAATTGACGGATCACTTAGCTCCCAATACTCCCCTTCATCGACGACATTGAGACTGGAGAACAAGCGAGTAATTTCGCGAAGAAACCTGATGATCTCGATATGAGCGCCTGCACCTGAAAACTGAGTTTTACAATGTTGTTGAACGAAGAGGTGATTGTCGAACTCAAGCCGCAGCGGTTCCGAATTGGGATGCGGTTGAAGCTCTATTCCAAACACAGGGCCAATATAGTCCACGTTTCGTTCATCAATGACTCGATTGAGCGTCTTCTCGCGCTCATCGATCTCGCGCACCGGCCAGTCTCGCGCAATGGCGAACGCCTTGGCTTCGTGCAGCAAAGCAGCATATTGCTCGTGACCCCGTAACTGTCCTTCAAAGTAGATTGTTACTCCCAACTACCTCTCCCAGTGACGCGCATTCCTGACGAATACCCGCGCTCTTATTCCGCCACAAGCCGGGCGAGCACATCGGCAAAGCTCGTCTTGCAGATGAAACCCAGCCGCTTCCTCGCCCGCGACGCATCATAGACCCGGTCGATCGACGAAAACATCGTCCAGCCTTTCTTCGCGTAGAGCGCCGGATAATCCGGAAAATAGCGCGCCACGACCGACGGCGCGTCGGCGATCAAGGCCGCGCAATCTTCGGGCTGGAAAGGCGTCGGTGCCGAGATGATGAAAGTGTCGAAGCCCAATTGCGGCGCTTTCTCCAGGGCAGCGATGTGGGCGTCGGCTGCGTCCTCCACCGTCAGCCGGCGGAACAACAGCTCATTGGCCTTGGTGTTGGCATCCGACTGTTCGATCACGTGCGCCATGTCGTCCGCCTCGGGAAAAAACCGGGCGGTGCGCAACACGATCACCGGCAGGCCGAACTGCAAATGATAGAGCCGGCAGAGCTGTTCGGCTGAAAGCTTGGTGACGCCGTAGATGTTGCGCGGTTCAGGCGACATGTCTTCCGTCAGCCATGCCGCCTTGCGCGTCCCGCCGGTGAAGCCGGCGCGAATGGTTTGGGAAATCATCAGCGACGTCGTCGACGTGAACACGAAACGCTGAACGCCGAATGCTGCCGCCGCGTCGAGCAGGTTGAGCGTGCCGCGCACATTCGTCTCGACGAAATCCTCGTTGCGATGACGTTCGATGTCAGGCTTGTGCAGCGCGCCGCTATGGATGATGGCCTCGACGCGGTTCCCCTCGACCGCCCTCATGACCAGGTCGCGATCGGCGACTGAGCCGACGATCGGCGTTTCCGAAGACGGAACGGGATCGAGGCCGGTGACGTCATGGCCAAGAGCCCGCAGGCGCGGCGCCAAGGCGCTGCCCAGCCAACCGGACGATCCCGTCAGCAAGATCCGCATTCTTTCCACCTCGTTTCTGCTGTCGATGCTCAGGCACGGATGACAGAACGCGGCGAAACATTAAGGTATGCGCCAGACAAGAAAACAGCCTGCTCCAGCCATCAAAAAGGAAACGCCACCGATGATCGCTCGCCTCATGTTTGCCGCAGCAACTGTCCTCTGCTTGACCATGCCCGCGTTCGCCGATGGCGAGGTGCAGACGCTGATAACGGCTGCCGACAAGGCGCGGCTCAACAAATATGGCGAGACGCGCAAGGCAGCGCTTGACGAGGCGAAGGCCGGCGATCCCGCCGAGGTCAAGCAGCTCGACGCTTTGCTGGCAAAGCCGCTGGTTCCCTTCTCTGACAGGGACCTGACCGGCAAATGGCAATGCCGCACCATCAAGGCCGGCGGATTGAGCCCGCTCGTCATCTATGGCTGGTTCAAATGCGAGGTGAGCGACGACGGTTCTGGCTGGAGACTGGAAAAGATCACCGGCTCGCAACGCACCAAGGGCCGCTTCTTCGACGATGGCGAGAAACGCGCGATCTATCTCGGTTCCTTCCACGTCAACGACGATCCGGCAAAGCCCTACGGCAGCGGCCCGGAAAGCGATCAGGTCGGCTATGCCTTCCGCAACAGCGCCAGTGAATGGCGCATCGAGTTCCCGGCGCCCTATTACGAATCGAAGCTCGATATCCTCGAATTCAAGCGCTGAGCCCGATCACCAGGGGTTAACCCGGTCAGCCTAGCATTCGCGCGCAAAGAACAGGTTCTTTGCGGGGAGTCGCAGAGCATGGCACTGTCGAAAACAAACCAACGGCCGATCGTCGTCGTCACCGAAGGCGGCCCGCATATCTGGGCGATCGTCAACGCCCTCGCCGATCAACTCGGCCCGGTCAGCGTCATCCTCGAAGCTCCTGAATCCAAAAAGCAATTGCTTCTCGCGCGGGCGCGGCGGCAAGGCTGGACCTCGGCCATCGGTCAACTCGGCACGATGGTGCTGACGCGCCTCGGTAAGCGCTTCTTCGCCGGCCACGCAGCACGGCTTGCCGCCGGGCAGAAGCTGCAAACCGAACCGAAGCCTGGGCAAAAGATCATTTATGTCTCGTCGGCCAACGCGCCGGAGTGCCTGCAGGCGATTGCGGAAATCCAGCCGGGTGTGGTGCTGCTCGCCGGCTGCCGCTTGCTGTCGCGGCAGACGCTGGCGAAAATCCCTTGCCCGGTCCTCAACTACCATGCCGGCATCGCCCCGAAATATCGTGGCATGAACGGCGGCTACTGGGCGCTGGCTTCAGGCGATGCGGAGAACTTCGGCACCACCGTGCATCTGGTCGACGCCGGCGTCGACACTGGCGGCGTGCTGCGGCAGACGCGTGGCAAACCGCAGCCGGGCGACACAGTTTCGAGCTACGCGTTGCGGCAGGCGGCCTTCTCGCGCGACATCTGCGTCGAAGCGGTCAGGGATGCGCTGGCCGGCAAGCTCGGCACGGTGGATCCCGGCCTACCTTCGACACAATGGTATCATCCGACGATATGGTTTTATCTCTGGACCGGGATAAGGAACGGCGTCTGGTGACGCGCCGATTTACCGGACAGCCACCCGCCACTAACATTGCATCATGAGCGACATCGACCACCGTACCATCATTGCCGGCCTTTCGGTCGAGGACCGTCGCGACCTCACCGCCAGGGTTGACCGGCCAGGCATTGTCCGGCTGGCGGTCCATGCCGGGCTGGTTATCCTGCTAGGCGCGCTGATCGCCGCTCGCATCCCGTTCTGGCCCGCGCTCGTCTTGCCGCAGGGAATTCTGATCGTCTTCTTCTTCACGCCGTTGCACGAGACCATCCATGAAACGGCATTCAGGACGGCGTGGCTCAATCGCGCTGTTGCCGCCGTGGCCGGCTTCCTTATCCTGCTGCCGCCGGCATGGTTCCGCTATTTCCATTTCGCCCATCACCGCCATACGCACGACCCGGACAACGACCCCGAACTGATGGCCCCGAAGCCGGAGACCATCAGCCAATATCTGCGCTATCTGTCAGGCGGCCCCTATTGGATCGCCATGGGCCGTGTGATCGCAACCAATGCGGCGGGCCGCAACCGCGACGGCTTTGTGCCGGAAAAGCGCCGCGGCAAGGTGATTGCCGAAGCACGGCAGTTCCTGATCGGCTATGCGGCATTGCTGGCCGCATCGCTCGCCGCGCAGTCGGCGCTGCTGTTGTGGGTCTGGATCGTGCCGGTGCTGGTCGGACAGCCGTTTTTGCGTGCCTACCTGCTGGCCGAGCACGCGTTGTGCCCGCATGTCGCCAACATGCTCGAGAACACCCGCACCACCTTCACCACAAGGCTGGTGCGCTTCGTGGCTTGGAATATGCCGTACCATTCCGAGCACCATTCCTATCCGGCCGTTCCCTTCCACCGCCTGCCGCGCTTCCATGACATCGTCGCGGAGCATTTACGCACGACCGAACGAGGTTACGTGCGCTTCCACAGGAAGCTGGTCGGCAGCTACGATGGCCGCGCCGGCTGACCAGTGCTGGAAGAAACTCCGCTTTCAACCGCGGCCGTCGATTGCGTCGCTTTTGAAGGCCCCCGCGTCGTCCCATAACAAGCAGCCTAACAGCGCTTCCGGCAATGCTCGAAACCACTGCATTGGCCAAAAGATCGGAATCGATCTTCGGAGAGCACGATGCAGCGGAGTTAAATGGTAGAGCATCGTTTGTGCGTCCGATTGGACGCACGGCGCTCTGCAGGAGCAGGAAATTATGGCCGATCTGATCGTCGTCTACTGGCGCGACATCCCCGCCCAGGTCATCGTCAAGAAGGGCCGGCAGAGCGCCAAGCGCGAACTGCCGCTGCGCTTCACCGAGGCGATCGACATGTGCGCCATGCGCACCGGCGCTGGCGGCACCGACGACTATCTTGCCGAATGGCGCAAGGCAGAACCCCTCCCGGTCAGTGACGATCTTGAAGCCGAGGCCGAGAAGGCTCTTCAGGAACTTGATGCGAAATACGACCGTGAGCGGCTGGTCGCTCTGGTCAAGGCGGGGGGCAAAGAGAATGTCTGATCCCCAATCAATGCCGGCGACGACGGCTCAAGCCGGCGTGACCCAGGCGACCATCGTCAAGAAGGCGGCGCCGAAATCCGACTACAAGCCGGCCGACGTGTCGCCGCAGCGGCGTGTGCAGCGCTCTTTCGCGGTGCGGCTTTGGTCTGTGCGGCATTCGCGGCTGCTCGAATGGTTCTACGGCAAATTCGCCGACATGTTCCTGCTCCTCCATCCGCTGTGGAAGGGCATCGGCTACAGCCGTGTCGAAGGGCCTGTGAAATTCGTCGAAAAGCGCGTCAAGGGATTCATGTTCGACTGCCGCATGTGCGGCCAGTGCATCCTTTCCTCGACCGGCATGTCGTGCCCAATGAACTGCCCCAAGCAATTGCGCAACGGCCCTTGCGGCGGTGTCCGCGCCAACGGCAATTGCGAGGTCGAGCCTGACATGCCTTGCGTCTGGGTCAAAGCCTGGGAAGGCTCGCGGAACATGGTGCATGGCGACAAGATTTTGGAAGTGCAGAAGCCGGTGGATCAGTCCTTGCGCGAAACTTCCGCCTGGCTGCGGGTCACCGCGCAGGCCGCGGCCGCCCGCAATGCGGCCCGGAATACTACGAAGACCGGAGCATCGGCATGATCGGCCGTCAGCCAGACGAGAATCCGGCCGGCATCCATTTGCCGCTCGATCCCCTGCCCGGCCACACCTCGCGTGGCCGGCTGGAACGCGTCCTCAGGCGCGGCGAGTTCGCAGTGACGACCGAGCTCAATCCGCCCGACAGCGCCGATCCGGAAGACGTCTACAACCGCGCCAGGATTTTCGACGGCTGGGTCGACGCCATCAATGCCGTCGACGCTTCCGGCGCCAACTGCCACATGTCGTCGGTCGGCATCTGCGCGCTGCTGACCCGCATGGGCTATGCCCCGATCATGCAGATCGCCTGCCGCGACCGGAACCGCATCGCCATCCAGGGCGACGTGCTTGGGGGTGCTGCGATGGGCGTCGCCAACATGCTGTGCCTGACCGGCGACGGCGTGCAGGCCGGCGACCAGCCCGGCGCCAAGCCGGTGTTCGATCTCGACTGCATGTCGCTGCTCGAAACCTGCCGCGTTATGCGCGATAACGGCAAATTCCTGTCCGGCCGCAAACTCACGACCCCGCCGCAGCTTTTCCTTGGCGCGGCGATCAACCCGTTTGCGCCGCCGATCGATTTCCGGCCCTATCGGCTGGGCAAGAAGATCGCCGCCGGGGCACAGTTCGTGCAGAGCCAGTACTGCTTCGACGTACCGATGTTCCGCACCTACATGCAGAAGGTCCGCGATCTCGGCTATACCGAGAAATGTTTCATCCTGTGCGGCGTCGGGCCGCTGGCCTCGGCCAAGACGGCCAAATGGATCCGCTCCAACGTACCGGGCATTCACATTCCCGATCAGATCGTCAAGCGCCTGGAAGGCGCCCAGGATCAGAAGAAGGAAGGCAAGCAGCTCTGCATCGACATCATCAATGAGGTGAAGGAAATTCCCGGTGTATCCGGCGTCCATGTGATGGCCTACCGCCAGGAAGAATACGTCGCCGAGATCGTCGACGAATCCGGCGTGCTGAAGGGTCGCCGGCCGTGGAAACGCGAAATCCGTCGCGACGACCAGCTCGTTGCCGACCGGCTCGACCACATACTGCATGACGACCTCACCGAAACCCAGGTCGACATGGTCAAGACCGCGCATTGACAGCGCGAATCGTCAGCATTCGCTTGATCAGAAACAGATAACGATATAAAGAACTCTTTATATCACGATGGAGAGATTTCATGACCCGCACCATCGTCGCCTCGGCGACACGAGAAATCATCATCGGCTTCGATCAGCCCTTCTGCGTGATCGGCGAGCGCATCAACCCGACCGGCCGTAAGAAACTGGCCGCCGAAATGATCGCCGGCAATTTTGAGACCGTCATCAAGGATGCGCTGGAGCAGGCCGCCTGTGGGGCGACCATGCTCGACGTCAATGCCGGCGTCACTGCAGTCGATCCCAACGCCACCGAGCCGGCGCTGCTGGTGCAGACGCTGGAGATCGTGCAAGGCCTGGTCGACCTGCCGTTGTCGATCGACTCCTCCGTGACTGCGGCAATCGAAGCGGCGCTGAAGGTCGCCAAAGGCCGGCCGCTGGTCAATTCCGTCACCGGCGAGGAGGAAAAGCTCGAAGCCATCCTGCCGTTGATCAAGAAATACAACGTTCCCGTCGTCGCCATTTCCAACGACGAGACCGGTATTTCGATGGACCCCGATGTGCGCTTCGCCGTCGCCAAGAAGATCGTTCAGCGCTGTGCCGACTTCGGCATTCCGGCGCATGATGTGGTCGTCGACCCGCTGGTCATGCCGATCGGCGCGCTGGGCGATGCCGGCCGCCAGGTATTTGCCCTGCTACGCCGGCTGCGCGAGGAGCTCAAGGTCAACACCACCTGCGGCCTCTCCAACATCTCATTCGGCCTGCCGCACCGTCATGGCATCAACGCCGCCTTCATCCCGATGGTGATCGGCGCCGGCATGACCTCGGCGATCATGAACCCGGTGCGGCCGCAGGAAATGGAAGCGGTGCGTGGCGCCAACGTGCTGAACGGCACCGACGAGAACTGCACCAACTGGATCAGGACCTACAAGGACTACAAGCCTGCTGAGGGCGGCCAGGCCGTTGCCGCCCGGACGCAGGTCAACGCGCCGGGCGATGGCAATGGCAATGGCGGACGCAGGCGCGGCGGCCGTGAAGCGCGTATGGCCCGGGGTTGAGCCAGGTCTTGGCCGACACGATATGGGGCCTAGGACTGGGGAGGAACCGAGACATAGCGGCATCGCTGCCGTAGCCAAGACCCGAGCTGCGTAGAAAGTAAAGTCTGGAACGTATGAACTCTCCCGTCAACATCACCGATCCGCTCGTGCTGTTCATGCCGTCGGGCAAGCGCGGGCGGTTTCCGGTCGGCACGCCGGTTCTGGACGCCGCGCGCCAGCTCGGTGTCTATGTCGAGAGCGTGTGCGGCGGGCGTGCCACTTGCGGGCGTTGCCAGATCGAGGTGCAGGAAGGTAATTTCGCCAAGCACAAGATCGTTTCCTCCAACGATCACCTCTCGCCCAAGGGCGCTAAGGAAGAGCGCTACGAACGCGTACGCGGCCTGCCCGAGCGCCGCCGGCTGTCCTGCTCGGCGCAGATTCTCGGCGATCTCGTCGTCGACGTGCCGCAGGACACCGTCATCAACGCGCAGACCATCCGCAAGGACGCCGACACCAGGGTCATCGCCCGCGATGCGGCAATCCGCATGTGCTATGTCGAGATCGAAGAACCCGACATGCACAAGCCGCTCGGCGACCTCGACCGGCTGAAGATCGCGCTGATGAAGGACTGGGGCCTCAAGAGCCTCGATTTCGATTTCCATCTGTTGCCGCAGGTGCAAGGCATTTTGCGCAAAGGCAACTGGACCGCGACCGCCGCCATCCACAAGGACACCGACAGCGAGACCGCACGGGTCATCGCTTTGTGGCCCGGCCTCAAGAACGAGGCGTACGGACTTGCCTGCGATATCGGCTCGACCACGATCGCCATGCATCTGGTGTCGTTGCTGTCGGGCCGCGTCGCCGCCTCGTCGGGCACATCCAATCCGCAGATCCGCTTCGGCGAGGATCTGATGAGCCGTGTCTCGTACGTGATGATGAACCCGGACGGCCGCGAAGGCATGACGGTCGCCGTGCGCGAGGCCATTTCGGGGCTTGTGGACAAGGTCTGCACCGAAGGCAACGTCCAACGCAACGACATCCTGGATTCCGTGTTCGTCGGCAATCCGATCATGCACCATCTGTTCCTCGGCATCGATCCGACCGAGCTCGGCGGCGCCCCCTTCGCGCTAGCCGTCTCCGGCGCCGTGCACATCAAGGCATCGGATATCGGTTTGAAGCTCAACCAGGGCGCCAGGCTCTATATGCTTCCTTGCATTGCCGGCCATGTCGGCGCGGACGCTGCCGCAGTGACGCTGTCGGAAGGGCCGCACCGCCAGGACGAGATGATGCTGATCGTCGATGTCGGCACCAATGCCGAGATCGTGCTCGGCAATCGCCACCGGGTCGTGGCGGCCTCATCGCCAACTGGCCCGGCCTTCGAAGGTGCGGAAATCTCCGGTGGCCAGCGCGCCGCACCGGGTGCCATCGAGCGCGTCCGCATCGATCCTGAAACGCTGGAACCGAAATACCGCGTCATCGGCTCGGAACTCTGGTCCGACGAGCCGGGCTTCCTCGACAGTGTGCAGGCGACCGGCGTCACCGGTATTTGCGGCTCCGGCATCATCGAGGTGGTCGCCGAGATGTATCTCGCCGGCATCATCTCCGAGGACGGCGTCGTCGATGGATCGCTGAGCGGCCACTCGCCTCGCGTCGTCGCCAATGGCCGCACCTTCTCCTATGTGCTGAAGGAAGGCGAGCCCAAGATCACCATCACCCAGACTGATGTGCGCGCTATCCAGCTTGCCAAGGCCGCCCTTTATGCCGGCACCAAGCTTTTGATGGAAAAACAGCACACCGATCATGTCGACCGCATCCACTTCGCCGGCGCATTCGGCTCGTTCATCGACCCGAAATACGCAATGGTGCTGGGCCTGATTCCGGATTGCGACCTCGACAAGGTCTCGGCCGTTGGCAATGCGGCCGGCGCCGGCGCCCGCATGGCGCTGTTGAACCGTGGCTATCGCCGCGAGATCGAGGAAACCGTTAGCAAGATCGAGAAGATCGAGACGGCGCTGGAGCCGAAATTCCAGGAACATTTCGTTTATGCCATGGCGCTCCCGAACAAGATCGACCCGTTTCCCAAGCTGTCGGCGGCGGTGAAACTGCCGCCGCGCAAGACGGTGAGCGAAGACGGCATTGCCGGCGACGCTGCCCCGCGGCGGCGTTCGCGCGAAGGCCATGCCGCGCGGCGCGGGCGGGGATGACTCGCCTCCGCCAGGCTGTCAGAACTTCCATTTTCATTTGTATGCAAATGTTTCCAGATCGCGCCGATCTGGAAACGAAATCGCGTTTTCGTGAAATCCGCCAGATACATAGGCGGAGCATTTAACCGGCATCGAACGGCCGGCGGAAACAGTTTTCGGCCACCGCAACGCTCCAAGGAGATCAAGATGTCGATGTTCGAAAGCTTCGGCCGCTATGGTGCGGCCTTCAAGAAAACACGCGAAGCGCGCAAGTCGCTGCGCATCCTCAACAGCTTGCCGCCTGAGATCCAAAAGGACATTGGCTGGCCGGTGTCGCCGCGTTCGAGCGAAAGGCAGCTTGCGGTCGGATGGGGCACGCAGCGCGGATGAAATTCATCGACAAATGCAAGCTGCTCGGTATTCGCCGGAGCCGCAATGCGGCTCCGGCTGCACCCAGCAATTGGCTGCGCGCCGCGTTGCTGCCGCGGCGTTGAGCTGCACCGGTAGGCCAGAGACTTCATGGCCGGACGCTTTGTCGACAGCTGGGATCAAACGACCGTATTGAGATTGCATCAATCTTGACTTTTTTGGTGGCGACACAATCTTCGAAATAGTCGGGGGTTCTCTTAGTCGGCTCAGCCGAAGTCCGTGTATCTGCATGCCCAGTCTCAAAAGCCACGTCGTGTCGTTCGTCCTCAGGTACAGCCGCAAGAAGGCGTTTTCCAGCCCCGAGAACCTGCAGCGCTGGATCGCCTATGCGCGCAAGACGGAAAACCATCAGCCGCCTGCGTCGCTGTGGTCACGCCTGGAGATCACAACCCGCACGATCAACGGCTTTCCCGTCTACGAGATCGCTCCCCAGGCTGGTGAGCGGAGGCGGATTCTCTACCTGCACGGCGGCGCTTACGTCTTTGAAATCACACCCTATCATTGGCGGCTGATCGCCGACATGGCCGACCGCCTCGGGTTCGGTATCACCGTGCCGATCTATCCCATTGCTCCCGAACACGATTTTCACGCCATGTTCGGCATGGTCGGCGCCGTCTACCGCCAGATGTTCGGCGAAACCAGGGCGAATGATATCATCTTCATGGGCGATTCCGCCGGCGGAAACATGGCCGTCGTGCTGACCATGATGGCTGCGCAAGACGGCCTGCCCTTGCCATCACGCCACGTGCTGATTTCGCCCGGTCTCGACGTGTCGCTCGCCAACCCAGAAATGTATGAGGCCGAACGCAACGATCCGTGGCTGGGCATTGCCGGCGGCCGCGAGGCGATCCGGCTTTACAGCGCCGGCATCGATCCCACCGACTGGCGCATCAGCCCGGTTTACGGCGACCTGTCGGTGCTGCCCAAAACGCTGCTGCTGACCGGTTCACGCGATCTGCTCACCCCCGACAATCTGATCTTCGCGGAAAAGGCACGCGCGGCCGGCGTCGAAATTGAGGTCGTCCACGAGCAAGGCATGTTCCATGTCTGGCCGTTGATCGACATGCCGGAGGCGCGTCGCGCGCGGGACAGCATAGTGGCCTTCTTGACCAACGAAACTGACAGTTATCATGCCAAGGCAGGAGAGTTGTCGCTGCAAAGGGCAGACCGCGACGGAACGCCTCGCGATCTGGTTGCGCCGCGCGACGGAACGCCTCGCGATCTGGTTGCGCCGCTCAGGTCGTAGTTTGGCTCAGAACTTCCCAGTTTCCCTGAACATCTCAAACGTCGCGCGGATATGGTCGGCGACTGCCTTCACCGGCGCGCTGGCGTCCGGCGTCACCACCATGGCCAGGTTGTAGGTGCCGATGTCAGGCATGCCGTCCTTGGGGCACAGCTCGACCATGTCGCTGCCGAGGAAGGATTTCGGCAGCGGCGCCACCGCAAGATCCGCCATGATCGCGGCGCGCTGGCCGGCCGTGTGCGCGCTCATATAGGCGATACGGTAGTTGCGGCCCTCGCGGCCAAGCGCCTCCAATGCCCCTGCCCGCCAGGCACAGCCCTCTTCCCACAATGAGACCGGCAGCGGCTCGCGCAGATGCGCGCAACCGCCCTTGGCACCGGCCCAGACGATCGGCTCTGTGAGCAGCACTTCGGCGCCGATCGCGCTGGTCTTGTAGGAGTTGGTGAGCAGCGTGATGTCGAGCGCCCGGTCGTCCATGCGCCGGCGCAGATTGACGCTCTGGTCGATGGTGACGTCGACCGCGATAGATGGATGCGATTGTGCGAACCGCTTCAGCACATGCGGCAGCACACGTTCGCCGTAATCGTCCGGCGAGCCGAGCCGCACCACCCCGACAATGTCTGGAATGATGAACTTCGACACCACCTCGCGATTGATCGACAGCAGCCGGCGCGCATAGCCGAGCAGCATCTCGCCATCGGTGGTCAGCGTCACCGAACGGGCGTCGCGTGCGAACACCGAGCGGCCGAGAATGTCCTCCAGCTTCTTGATCTGCATGGAGACGGCCGACGGCGTGCGGAAGACCGCATTGGCCGCAGTGGTGAAGCTGCCGGTCTCGGCGATTGCGACGAAAGTGCGCAGAACATCGAGATCGAGCAGCGGCAGCGGATGATTGAGTGGGGCGTTCATGGCAAGCGACCTTCAATTTTTCTGATGCAAACCATCATTCCATTTCGTTTGATTGAACATCAGTTTGGGAGGATAGTCAACTCCATCGAAGGCAGGACGCATCGAAGTGGTCCCGAAACAACCATGACACGGACCTGCAATCGACACGAAATGAAGCTGAAACAAACCCGGTGTACCGCCTGACGCTGCAAGCGCCGGGACAACCCGGCCCAACGCGAAGGAGAATGAGATGTCTATCCTGTCATCCATCGGTCGGATCGCGACCGAATTCAGCGAGGCCCGTGCCCGCTACCAGACGGAACGCGCCATCCGCGCGCTGCCGATTGAACTGCAGAAGGATATCGGCTGGCCTGAAGCTGCCGATGCCAAGGCCGGCACTCGCCATGGTGTGGGATCCTGGGCTGGAGCAAAGTAAACCGTGTGTATCAACAGCTGAAGGCCTGCCGCGCAGATCAGCCCGGCAGGCCTTTTTGTTTGTACTCCAACAATTTTCCCGAGCCATGTCGCCGTCGCATGCCGCATATGAGCAAGTCGCATAGCAGCCCGCACTGGCAATCAACACATTGTAAATAATCGAAAATCCTGGGCAGAATGCCCAAATTTGTCGCATTCCGTGTCGCTTTTCATATCAAGTGCTTCGCTTTTGCGATTTAGTTTCCCCTCACGTAAGCCTATATCATCATCAACAAACGAGCTGCCCCACTCCATCAAGCGAAGGCGACCCGTCTGAGCAACCGAATGGAGATGATCATGAAGCTTTTTGCCCGCCTCTTTGCCCGTCGCGAAATGAACCTGACGACCGCGCTCGAGCGCCAGCGCCTGGCCAACACCATGCCTGGCCAGACCGGTGCCATGGCTGCCGCGCGCCTCGGCTTCGTCGCCTGAGACGCGGCAATCCCGGCGGAAGCAGCCTAGCGCTGCTTCGAAGTCGATCCAGCGCCGCTTCGGTTTTGCCGAGGCGGCGTTTTCGTGTGCACAGACTGCGTAGGCTCGTTTGGTCGATCCGGCGGCATGTCGCGTCCTTCGCCGCATAGCGATTGCCCATTTGCGACCCGTGTCGCAAATAAAGTCGCTCCGTTGCCGTCTAGCCAATTGACAGGAAACGTCTTTCCTGATGTCGCTATGCTAATCGCGACATCCTGTTCGCGCCATTGCAGCGTGAGGATCTACCCGTGAACGTCGTAAAGCACCCGATCCGGCGATCGTTCGTATTCTTCCTGGTCCCCGATTTCACCATGATCGCCTTCGCGACGGCGCTCGATCCGTTGCGTTCGGCCAACCGCATGCTCGGCTATGAAGCCTATCGCTGGCGGCTCGCCAGCATCGACGGCAAGCCGGTGCGCGCCTCGAACGGCGTCGAATGCGCCGTCAACACCTCGCTGGAGGAAGAGCGCAAGAAAATGTCCGGACCGGACCGGCCGAACATGGCCATCGTCTGCAGCGGCATCAATGTCGAACGCTACCAGAACAAATCGGCCTTTGCCTGGTTGCGCGAGGAGTACAATCGCGGCGTTGCCGTCGGCGGCCTGTGCACCGGCGCGCATATCCTGGCCGCCGCAGGCCTGCTGTCCAACAAGCGCTGCGCCATCCATTGGGAGAACCTGCCGGGCTTTTCCGAGGCGTTCCCCAAGGCCAATGTCTTCGCCGACCTCTTCGAGATCGACCAGAACATCTACACCTGCGCCGGCGGCACCGCCGCGCTCGACATGATGCTGAAGCTGATCGGCGACGATTTCGACGAAAGCCTCGTCAACCGCGTCTGCGAGCAGGTGCTGACTGATCGCGTGCGCAGCCCGACCGACCGCCAGCGCCTGCCGCTGCGCGCCCGCCTTGGCGTGCAGAATTCCAAGGTTCTGACCATTATCGAGCTGATGGAAGCCAATCTCTCCGAGCCGCTCTCGCTGATCGAGGTCGCTGACCATGTCGACCTGTCGCGCCGGCAGATTGAGCGCCTGTTCCGCACCGAGATGGGGCGCTCCCCTGCCCGTTACTATCTGGAGATCCGCCTCGACCGCGCCCGGCACCTGCTGATCCAGTCGTCGTTGCCGGTGGTCGAAGTGGCGGTCGCCTGCGGCTTTGTTTCCGCCTCGCATTTCTCCAAATGCTATCGCGAATTGTACGCCCGCTCGCCGCAACAGGAACGCGTCGACCGCAAGCAGCTTCTGGCGGCTTGATCTGGCAAATCAGCAGAGGACCGGCGAAGTGTGATATTCCCGCATCGAGAGATGTCGCATGACCACGAGTTCGAGCCTATCCCAAAAACCGGCCGACCCGCACAGCTTCCGCCTCGATGCAGAAAAATGGGCCGCGTTCATGGCGGCACTGGACGCCCCTACGCGCGACCTTCCACGCCTAAAGCGCCTGTTGAGCGAACCGAGCATCTTTTCCGGTCGCGGTCGAGTGTAGGTTGCGGCGACTATACCTGCGCCGTGCGCATAGCCTCGACGCGGATGTCTTCCGTCAGCCGCGCTTTCAGCGCCGAGAATTCCGGGCTGGTCTTCAGCGTGTAGTGGCGCGGATGCGGCAGGTCGACGGCAACGTCCGATTTGATGCGGCCCGGCCGTGCCGTCATCACGACCACGCGCGACGCCATGAAGATCGCCTCCTCGATGTCGTGGGTGACGAACAGCACCGTTTTTTGCCGGCGCTCCCAGATGCCGAGAAGCAGTTCCTGCATCAGCCCGCGGGTCTGGTTGTCAAGCGCGCCGAACGGCTCGTCGAGCAGCAGGATCTCCGGATCGTTGGCCAGTGCCCGGGCAATCGCGGTGCGCTGCTGCATGCCGCCGGAAAGCTGCTTCGGCCAATGGTTTTCAAAACCTCTCAGCCCGACGAGATCGACGTAAGAAGCGACGATTTCGCTGCGCTCGTGCTCGGCCATTCCACGTTCGCGCAGGCCGAAGGCGATGTTCTCGGCGACCGTCAGCCACGGAAACAGCGTATAGGACTGGAAAACCATGCCGCGGTCTGGACCGGGCCGGTCCACCACCCTGCCGTCGAGCAGAACACGTCCCCCACTCGGCGCTTCGAGGCCGGCGACGATCCTGAGCAGCGTAGACTTTCCACAGCCGGATGGCCCCAGGATGGTGATGAAGTCGTTGGCGGCGACCGCCAGATCGATCGGCATCAGCGCCATGACCGGCTGCCCACCGCCGACACCGGCGAAGGTGCGCGAGACGCCTTCGATGAGCAGCTTGCTCACGCCAGGCTCCATGGAAACAGCCAACGGTTGAGCGCCTTGAAGGCGAAATCGGACAACAGCCCGATCAGGCCGATGACGATGATGCCGAAGATGATCTGCCCTGTCGCCAGCCGCGACTGGCTGTTGATGATCATGTAGCCGATGCCCGACGACGAGCCGATCAGCTCGGCGACGATGACATAGGTCCAGGCCCAGCCGAGCACCAGCCGCAGGGTCTCGGCAATCTCCGGCGCATTGGCCGGCATGATCACGCGCCGCACGATGCCGTTGTCGGACGAGCCAAGCGTGTAGGCCGCCTCGACCAGGTCGCGCCGTGTGCCGCCGACCTTGACCGCGATGATCAGGATGATCTGGAACACCGAGCCGACGAAGATCACCAGCAGTTTTTCGAGCTCGCCAACGCCCGCCCACAGGATGAGCAGCGGGATGAAGGCCGATGCCGGCAGATAGCGGGCGAAGGAGACGAACGGCTCCAGGAACGCCTCCACGGGCTTCCAGGCACCCATCAAGATGCCGAGCGGCACGGCAACGATGGCCGCCATCAGGAACCCGCCGAAGACGCGCCAGATGGTGATAAGGATGTCGAGCCAGAAGCGGTCCTCGACCAGCAGCCGCCAGCCGTCTCTCACCATCGACAGCGGATCGGCAAGGAAAATGCGATTGACGTGGCCGCCAAGCGTGATCCACGCCCAGAACGCCACGAACAGCACGAAGAACGAAATGCCGAGCACGGTTCGAATGCCCGGCGAGACCGGATGCAAGGGGCGCGGCATCTTCGACCGTCCTCTGATCTGAATGAAAAAGCGGCGGCGCACGCGCCGCCGCCGGGCGACAATCCTGGCGGTTAGTCGGCGACGGCGCTGGTGTCGGCCAACGTCGAGACGTCAGGCGCTTCCTTGATCAAACCCATCTGCAGCAGAAGCTCGCCAGCGGTCTTGGAAAAGTCCTGGAATTCCTTGGTGAAGAACTGCTTGTTTTCAGCCTTGTCGGCCCATTTCAGGTATTTGGCCGACTCTTCGAATTCCTTGGCCGACTGCTTCACGTCGGCACCCATCGTCTCATAGGATTTCGCCGGATCGCTCTTGATCAGGTCGAGTGCCTCGAAATAGCTGTCGGCAAGCGCCTTGCCCGCATCCGGATTGGCCTTGAGGAACTCCGGCGTGCAGCCGACCGTATCGAGCACCATCGGATAGTCGAGAGTGGTGACAAGGATATGGCCCTGGTCGGACTTTTCGCGCACCGCCGAGATGAACGGCTCATAGGTGACCGCCGCATCGTTCTGGCCGGCGAGAAACGCCTGCGCCGCCGCATCCGGCTCCAGGTTGACGACCGTCACGTCCTTGGTCGACATGCCGTTCTTGTTGAGCACCCAGGCCAGCATGAAATAGGGCGAGGTGCCTGGCGCCGAAGACGCAACCGACTTACCTTTGAGATCGGCGACGGTCTTTAGGTCGTTGCGGGCGACGATGCCGTCGGCGCCGTAGGATTTGTCGAGCTGGAATATCTGCTTGGTCGTCACGCCATTGGCGTTCCAGACCAGCCAGGTCTCGACCGTGGTGGCGGCGCATTGCAGGTCGCCGCTGGCGATGGCGAGCGGCCGGCTGGCTTGCGGCACCTTCTTCAAGGTGACGTCGAGGCCGTGCTTTTCGAAGATGCCGGCCTGCTTGGCGAGCGTCAGCGGCGCAAAGCCGGTCCATCCACTGATGCCGATGCTGACCGATGTGGCGGCCATCGCCGGCGCGGACAATCCGATGGCAAGCGTCAAGCTTGCGGCAAGAATTCCGATCCTGTTCATGTCGGTTCCCCTTTTATGTGTTCGGATGCGGAATTGTGTCACAGACGCCCGCAGGCTTGTCAATGAAGCAGATGCTGCACTGCGGTATGTCACCATCGACAGCAAACTCCGCCATCAGCGGCTGTCGTACATCCAGCTGCGGTCGCGCCACATTTTTTCGCCGACCAGGCAGTCGGTGACGGGGATGTCCTGTGCCAGCACCAATGGCGGATGCGCCGCCCCTTCCGCCGCTCGCTGCGGCGAGGCCGGACCGGCAAGCTCCAGCACCAGCTTGCGGCGGATGGCCTCCGGAAACTGCGTCCAGTCATTGACCGGGATCATGAAGGAGCCCGGCCCGCCGATGACGCAGTCGCTGTAGTAGCGGTCGAGATTGTTGACATCGTAAGCGCTGCTGAACCCGCCCCTGGTCATCAGCGGCAGGCCGTTGACGGTGATGCCTTGCTTGATCACGGCGTCGCGGGTGATATCGACAGGTGCGCCCTGGTTGTTGGGGCCGTCACCCGAAATGTCGATCACCCGCTTGACGCCCTGGAAGCCGCTTTCAGCAAAGAGATCGCTGGCGAATTCCAGCGCGCCGGAGATCGAGGTGCGCCTGGCAGTGGCCGGCGGATGAGCGGAAAGCTGCGCTGCCAGCCGCTCGGCGTCGGCACGATTGGCGATCACCGTCCACGGCACCACGACCTGCTGCCAGGTCGCGCCAGCCCATTCGACATAGGTGACGGCAATCTTGCCATGAGCGCCTTCGCCGATTGCCTGCAGGACATCGTCATGCGTCAGCGCCGCCGCGTAGCCATGACGCTGGATTTCGAGCTCGTCCGGCGACATGGACAGCGAAACGTCGACTGCCAGCACCAGTTCGACGTCGACCGGCTCGGCGGCGCGGGAGTTTGCAGTCAGCCATAGCACCGACGCCAGCGCGGCGGCACCCGAGACGAGATGTCTTGCACGGGCAAAACCAGACATGCCGCACGGTAAGCGAAAATCGCCGATCGACAAAGAGAAAAGCCCGGTGAAGAGCCGGGCTCATCCGGTCACATTCTTGCGAACCGCCGGAAAGCGAATTTCATTTGTAGATGCGGTGCCCGCCCCGTCCCCGCCACTCCACGGCCTTCTCGACATCCGTCTCGGAGAATGGGTCCGGCTTCGGTTTTCTAGCACCGACTCCGCGCGCTGCCCTCCAGTTCGGCTTGAATGACGGCGGAAGCCACAACAGAATACCTGCAACCGCGGCAGGCAAGATGATCGCAAAACGCAGAATTGAAAGTACGATGCCGCAGATGCCGACGATCTGCGCGGCCCGGCGGACGCCGAAGCGTCTCAGGAACAAATGTCTTGCAATCACGCCGCCATCCAGATCGTAGGCGGGCAGGATGTTGAGAATGATAAGTGACACGTTCAATAATGCGCCAATCCAAAGCGTCCACTCCAGAGGACCGGCCGACCTTGACGGCAGCCACCCGAATGGCCTTTCGGGCACAACTGGGATGAGTTCTCCAAAAACCAGATAATAGGCCGCATCGAAAAACGCGGCGAGCGCGATGTTCGCCAGGGGACCCGCTATCGCAATCCGCGCCCAGGCAGGCGATGGCGCTGCGGCGCGTTTGAAACGCGTGAGCCCGCCGAAGAGATATAATTCTATCCTGTCGGTGGCGACGCCTTGTCGGCGTCCGATCCAGGCGTGTGCCAGTTCGTGCAGAAATATCGACGCAAACAGAAGCGCTGCAAAGATAGAGGTATGGATCAGTGCATCCTTGGGTCGGCTCGCCCACTCGTTCAGGAAAGGCAGCACAATGGGAATTGCGAAGGTCCAGCTGACGCGAACCGGGATATTCCGGTTCAGCTGAAACACAAGCGCATCGTTTTTTCTGTCCCAGCCGATCCGCCGCAAAGGCACCCCCCAATCGCAGCGCGACGGTAAGCGAGAATCATCGCTCCACAAAGCGAAAAGCCCGACGATGAATCGGGCTTCTGCATTCAGGTCCTGCTGGCACTGCTCGGCTTGCCTGTGTGGAGAATCGGCAGGCAAGCAACACTTAGCTGCGCGGATTGACGTTCTCCGGGTCGTAGAGCGGCCTGTAACCGACGGCGGCCACTTCGACCGGGTACTTCTCGCCGAAATATTCGACGCTCAGCTTGCGGCCCTCCTGGCAATACGCCCAGGGCAGGTAGGCGAGCGCGATGTTCTTGCCGAGGGTCGGACCATAGGCCACCGAGGTCGTGAAGGAGCGTCGGCCGAGCTCGTCGACGAGCGTCTCACCGGTTTGCGGGTCCATCACCGGCATCGTGCCGACCGGATAGCGGAGAACGCCATTGGAATCGGTATTGTCGGTCATGATAAGCGTGCAAAGCATGGCCGGCTGATGCGCCCGGGCGCGATATTCCAGATGCTTTGCCTTGCCGCAGAAATCGGCCTCCTTGACTTTCGGACGGGCAAGGTCGGCTTCCAGCAGATTGTATTCGGTCAAGAGGTCCGCATTCTGCAGGCGCAGGCTCTTCTCCATGCGGCGGCTGTTGGCATAGGTCTCGACGCCAAAGGCCATCACGCCGGTCGACCGCAGCGCGTCCCAGACAGCCAGGCCGTCGTCGTAGCGCATGTGCAGTTCCCAGCCTTGCTCGCCGACATAGGAGATGCGGAAGGCGGTCACGTCCTTGCCGGCGATCCTGACGGGCTTGATCGCGGCAAAGGGAAAATTCTCAGGCGTCAGCCCGTCGGGGTTTTCCACGCACTTGCTCAATGTCGCCCGCGCGTTCGGACCCCAGATGCCGACGGTCACATATCTCTCGGTCACATCGGTGACGCTAACGTCGAAGCCTTTGTCCTCTGCCGTCCGGCGCATGTACTGGAAGTCGCGCGGCCCGGCATCGGCGCCGTCGATGACGCGGCAGCGGCCGGCCATGCGGATGACGGTCAGGTCGGCGCGCACCATGCCTTCCTCGTCGAGGAAATGGGTATAGATGCCCTTGCCGATATTGCCGTCACCGCCGATCTTTGCCGCGCACAGCCATTCCATCAGCGCGACATGGTCCGGGCCTTCCACGTCGTACATGGCGAAATGCGACAGGTTGACGACGCCGCAATCCTCGCTCATCGCGAGATGCTCGGCGTTCGAGACGCGCCAGAAGTGGCGGTTATCCCATTCGTTTTGGCGCACCGGCACCCGGTTGCCGTATTTCTCGAGCAGATGCTCGTTGGCGGCGTAGCCATGGGCGCGCTCCCAGCCGCCGAGTTCCATGAAATAGCCGCCGAGTTCCTTCTCGCGCTCCCAGAAGGGCGAGCGGCGGACATTGCGAGCCTTGGAGAAGGGCTCGCGTGGATGGACCGCTGGGTTGTAGACCTTCATAGCGGTTTCGGTGCAGCGATCCCAGATGAACTGTTCTTTCGTCTGGTGCGGATAGAAACGCGAATAGTCGATGGCGTGGTGGTCGATCGCCGTGCGGCCGTCCGTCATCCAGTCGGCGATGAGCTTGCCCATGCCGGGGCCGTCCTTGACCCAAATCGCCACCGCATACCAGAGGCCCCTGACCTTCTGGCTTTCGCCCATCGAGGGGCCGCCGTCCGCCGTCACCTGCAATAGGCCGTTGAAGGAATGGCTCTCATTGTAGCCCAGCTCGCCCAGGATCGGCGTCAGTTCCATGGCGCGCTCGAGCGGCGCCAGGATCTGCTCCATGTCGAGATCGCGTTGCGACGGCGAAAGCCGCGCCTCGTTTTTCTCGAGAATATCGCGCGGATGGCAAAGGCGCGGATTGGTCTCTTCGTAATAACCCCATTCGATCTGCCCGCCTTCGGCGGTCTTGGGGTCGCCGGTATCGCGCATGTAAGCCGAGTTGCCCTGGTCGCGCAGCAGCGGCCAGCCGATCTCCTTGCCGGTGCCGGCGAACTCGGTGTACGGCCCGAAGAAGGTAAGCGGATGGTCGATCGGCATGACCGGCAGGTCCTCGCCCGCCATTTCCGCGATCAGCCGTCCCCAGATGCCGGTGCAGACCACGACATAGTCGGCCTCGATGGTGCCGCGGTCGGTCACCACGCCCTTGATGCGGCCGTTCTCGATGACGAGCGACCTGGCCGACGTATTGGCAAACGCCCTGAGTTTGCCGGAAGCTTCCGCCTGATCGACAAGCTTGCCGGCGACGGTCTGCGAGCGCGGGATGACGAGGCCGGCGTCGGGATCCCACAGGCCGCCCTGTACCATCTGTTCTTCGATCAGCGGGAATTTTTCCTTGATCTCGGCGGGATCGATCAGGCGGGCGCGTGTGCCGAAGGCCTTCGCCGAGGCGATCTTGCGCTTGATCTCCGCCATGCGGGCGTCGTCGCCGACGCGGGCGACCTCGAGGCCGCCGATGCGCGCGTAGTGACCCATCTTTTCGTAGAAATCGATGGAATAGAGCGTCGTCCAGCACGACAGGAAATCATGGCTGGTCGTGTAGCAGAAGTCGGAGGCATGCGCCGTCGAGCCGATATCCGTCGGGATGCCCGATTTGTCGATGCCGACAATATCGTCCCATCCGCGCTCGATCAGGTGATGGGCGACCGATGCGCCGACGATGCCGCCCAGCCCGACGATGACGACCTTCGCCTTTTCCGGAAACCCTGCCATTGCCCGCGACTCCAAGATGCTATTGCGAGCAGACTATAGGGCGGCGCGGCGCCGCGCTTGCAGCCTGTTTGCGACATCGCCAAAAAAGCCCGCGCCACCAGCCCGTCGAATGCAGTTAGACCTACGCCTTCGCCCTGCTCGGTACGAAGACGCTGCTAGAACCCGTCCTGCGCAGCTTCGAAGAAAAATGCATACCTTCATCGCCGATTACCGGAAGCAAATAAAAGGCCGGGTGTTTGCCCGGCCTTCAAAAATCATGGCGTCGACTTTACTTGATGCGCGCGACGCCGCCCGAGATCTCGATCGTCTCCGAACCGGTCAGCGCCTCAAGGTCGCCATTCGGCAAGGTAACAAAACAGCCGCTCGGGCAAAATTCCACGGTTTCGCCAGCGGCCAGCGCCAGCTCGGTCTTGCCGCCGCCTTCCGTCACGATCAGCGTGCGGGTCTCGGCGTCCTTGTTAACCGCGCTGGCGGCATGGGCCGAACCGCCCACGGCCAGAAAAGCGACGGCGGCGACGAGAGACTTCCACATTTTGCAGTATCGGTGTTGCCACCGCCTCTGTTGCATTTCGCAAGGCATTCTCGCCGTTTGCAGGTGAGCTTATATGTAATGCAAGCTGAACGGCAACTGAATGCCGCATTCATGCCGCAATTGGTTTCCGAAGGCTTGAAGGCAAGCTCCAAACAGCTAGTCAGGATCGGGCTTCCGTACCTTGCGTCCCGACTTGGCGAGACGTTTCGCCTCGACCGCCGCTAGGGCTTTTGCTTGTTCCCGCTCGGCGAATTCGACTTCGATCTTGTCGTCGTCGATCGGCCACGCCTCGTGCTTTTTGGTCTCGACGACGGCGCGCGGTGTCGACGGAATTTCGATATGCTGGTCGGCGAACACATCGAAGATGGCAAAGCGGATGTCGTTCTGGACGATATTGCCACTAAGAACGTCTGCCAGGAATACGCGGATCTCGAATTCGAGCGCGGCCGGGCCGAAATTGGAAAACAGCACAAAGGGTTCCGGGTTCTTCAGCACCAGCGGATGGCTGCGTGCGATCTCCAACAGGACGCCATGCACGTGCTTGACGTCGCTGCCATAGGCAACGCCGACCTTGATGTCGACGCGGCCGAGCTTGTTGCGGTGCGTCCAGTTGCCGACCGCATTGTTGATCAGGTTTGAATTGGGCAGGATCACCGATTGCCGTTGGAACGTCTCGATCTCGGTGGCGCGCACGCTGATCTTCTTGACCGTGCCGCTGATGTCGCCGGCGACGATCCAGTCGCCGACCTTGAACGGCCGCTCGGCCAACAGGATCAGGCCCGACACGAAATTCGAGACGACATTCTGCAAGCCGAAACCGATGCCGAGGGACAAGGCGCCGGCGACCAGCGCGAGATTGGAGAGGTCGATACCGGCCGCCGAGATGCCGACCAGTGCCGCGACCGCGACACCGGCATAACCGACCGCCAGCCGGATCGAATTGCGCACGCCGGTGTCAACCCGGCCGCGCGCCATCACCGAGCCGTCGAGCCAGCCCTGGAACCAGCGCGTCAGGAAATAGCCAATGATGAAGACGACGACGCCGGTGAGAATGCCGGTGACCGAGATCGTCACCGAGCCGATGGTGAGGCCGGTCGCCAGCTTGTAGGCCCAGGCCTGGATGTCGCCGGGCTGGAAGCCCCACATCAACAGGATCAGCGGCAGGAACACCAGCACAATCATGATGTTGATGGCGGCGCTGACGACAAGCCCGAGCTGGTCGAGGGCGGTCTCTTCGTAGCTTGAATTGGCCGCTAGCCAGCGCCCGATCGAAGTTTTGGCGAAACCGCCTTCCTCGCCGATCGCTCGCGCCGACAGGAAGCCGATATAGGCGGTGACCAGGATGGTGCCGGTGACCACGACCTGCAGCGAGACGAAAATTGCAAGGCCGATATAGCCAAGCAGTGCCGATGCGATGGTGAATAGGCCTAGCGCGACGGCGGTGTAGCGCAGCCACGCCGGCCACGGGCGCCAGCTTCCGTCGGGGGCCTTGAACGGCTTCAGCAGGCCCATAAGGATCAGGATGATGCCGACGACGATGGTGGCGATGAAGCTTCTGGCGATGGTCAGCGACAGTGGCGAGCCCATCTTGTCGTTGACGACAGACAGGAAGTTGTTGCTGCCGATGACGACAGCCATGGCGGTCGTCAGCCGCACCAGCCAGCGCGCCGGGCCGGTTTCGACCGGGATCAAACGCCAGTTCGGCAGTCGGGGCTCGAGCGCTGCGTTGGTCAGGCGGTTGACGCAGAACACCACCGCGATAACGGCAACCAGCGAATTCAGGAAGATGCCGATGTCACCGCGTAAAACATTGTAATAATCGAAGAAGAAGATCGTCGAGACAAGGAAGGCGCCGACCGCCAGCGTCGGCAGCAACGTCGACCAGAACGCCACCGACAGGCGGCTGAGATAGGAGGGGTCCTCGACGGAGGGATCCGCTTCGAAGACGCGGCCGAACAGGCGTCGGCCGCCGATAAAAAGCACTGCAGCGAATGCGAGCGCCATCAAAGTCGCGGCAAGAATGGCCTGGAACTTGAACTTGAAGGCGAAGCTCAGCCAGGATGACACCGCCTTATAGAAGCCGGAAAACTCAGCGTTGGCGTCGGAAAAGACTTCGGGGCTAAGCGCATCGGACAGCACGTAGCGTTTGGTAAGCACATTGCGGAACAGCTCGCTGCGCATGTTGCCGATCTTCTCGATCAGCCCACTGATGCGGATCGACAGGTTCTGCGCGCTGGCAATAACGGCGTTGATCTCGGCTTTTTCGGAAGCCAAGGCCTGGCGTTCACCGGTTACGATGTCTGGCTCGGCCGGCTGGCCCGCGGCCGGCGGAGGTCCCAGCATCTCAATCCGATCGTTGATATCGCCGAGACGCGAGCGGAACGCCAGCGCGCTGGTGAGCGCCGCCCGCGACAGATCCTCCAATTGCAGACGGATTTCCACGAGGGTGGCATCGTCTTGGCCGTCCTGCTGTATCTTCTTCTCGAGACCGTCGGTTTTGGCCGTCAGACTCTGGATGACCTTCTGCTGGTCTGCGATCAACCCGGCGGCGCCCTGCCCGAGTGCCTGCGCCATAGCAACGAGCGACGGCGGCGCCGAGACAACAAGCGCAAGAATCAAGACCAGGCGGAATAAACGAAAGAACATGATTTTTCTGGCGACTCGCGGGCGGCATCGGCAGTTTTGAAGCACGTCCTTGATAAAGAGGCTCATATCACGGGGCAAGTCATCCCAGGCGTCTCGTTTTTCGAAGTCCCGCCAATCGAAGTCGGCCAATCCAATCGAAGTCGGCCAAATCCAATCGAAGTCGGCCAAATCCAATCGAAGTCGGCCAAATCCAATCGAAGTCGGGGAGTCGAAAAGCGATGGCGCAATCTTGGCTTTGCGTTTGCAGCCTGCTCTATACTCTGCCGTAAAGCCTGAAATGGATGACAATAAGAATGGCGGAATATTCGGCCTTTTCGCTTCTCAAGAACGCGCTGACCGGAAACAAGGACTGGACGCCGGCCTGGCGCAAGCCCGACCCGAAAGCGTCCTACGACGTGATCGTCATCGGCGGCGGCGGCCATGGCCTGTCGACCGCCTACTATCTCGCCAAGGAGCACGGCATCACAAATGTCGCGGTGCTGGAGAAGGGCTGGCTCGGCTCCGGCAATGTCGGCCGCAACACCACGGCGGTCCGTTCCAACTATCTCCTGCCGGCCAACACGCGTTTCTACGAACATTCGATGAAGCTGTGGGAGAACCTGGCCCATGACCTCAACTACAACGTCATGTTCTCGCAGCGCGGCTGCCTGAACCTCGCCCACACACCTGCTCAACTCGACGACTATGCCCGGCGCGGAAACGCCATGCGCCATCTCGGCGTTGACGCCGAACTGATGACCACGGCCGAAATCGCGCGCCTGGTGCCGGCGCTCGACGTCTCGGCCACCGCGCGTTTCCCGATCGTCGGTGGCCTGATGCAGCGGCGCGCCGGCACCGCCCGCCACGACGCCGTCGCCTGGGGCTATGCGCGCGGCGCAGATCGCCGCGGCGTCGACATCATCGAAAATTGCGAGGTCACCGGCTTCCTGCGCGACGGCGACCGCATCACCGGCGTCACGACAACGCGCGGCGAAATCCGCGCAAAAAAGGTAGCGGTCGCGGTTGCCGGCAGCACCGGGCGGGTCATGCGGCTTGCCGGCATCGAGACGATGCCGATCGAGAGCCACGTGCTGCAGGCCTTCGTCACGGAATCGCTAAAGCCGTTCATCGATACGGTCCTGACCTTCGGCATGGGCCATTTTTATATGTCGCAATCTGACAAGGGCGGGCTTGTCTATGGCGGCGATCTCGACGGCTACAACAGCTACGCCCAACGCGGCAGCCTGCCGATCGTCGATGAGGTGATGAGCGAGATGCTGGCGCTGTTCCCTGGGCTGGCCCGTGTCCGCATGCTGCGCTCATGGGGCGGCGTCTGCGACATGTCGATGGACGGCTCGCCAATCATCACCACCGGTCCGCTGCCGGGCATGTATCTCAACTGCGGCTGGTGCTATGGCGGCTTCAAGGCGACGCCGGCTTCCGGCTGGTGCTTTGCCTGGACCATCGCCAAGGACGAGCCGCACGGTCTCAACGCGGCCTTCACGCTCGACCGCTTTTACCGTGGCATGGTGATCGACGACAAGGGCCAGGGCGCCACGCCCCGGCTGCATTAGGCCATGATCCCGAAAAGTGGAAACCGGTTTTCGGACAAGATCATGGTCAAACGAGAAGTTTAAGAGATCCATGCTCATCACCTGCCCCTATTGCGGCCCCCGCGACGTGATCGAATTCACCTATCAGGGCGACGGCAACCGCCAGCGCCCACAGCCCGCCTCGCAGAACCTCGACGCCTGGAACGCCTATGTCTACGACCGGCTTAACCCGGCCGGCGACCACAATGAGATCTGGCAGCATTCCGGCGGCTGCCGCGCCCATCTCAGGGTCGTGCGCAACACGCTGACGCACGAGATCTCCAGCACCGTGTTCGCGCGCGGCGACCACAACTCGGTTGCGCGGCACCGGGCCGAGGACAAGCCATGAGCCCGCGCCGTACCGAGGCCGGCGGCCGCATCGACCGGCTGCGGACCATCCGTTTCACCTTCGACGGCGCGCCTTATACCGGCCATGCCGGCGACACGCTGGCTTCGGCGCTGCTGGCCAACGGCGTCACCCTGTTTGGGCGTTCGTTCAAATATCACCGCCCGCGCGGCGTGCTGACCGCCGGCGTCGAGGAACCGAACGCGCTGGTCACAGTGTTGAGGGGCGAGGTTCGCGAGCCGAACATCCCCGCCACAATGGTCGAAATTTATGACGGGCTGGCCGCAGTCAGCCAGAACCGCTTCCCTTCGCTTGCCTGGGACGTCAGTGCCGTGAACCAGCTCGGCGGCAAGCTTTTGTCGGCCGGCTTCTACTACAAAACCTTCATGGGACCGGTGATCGGTCCGCTGAAGGGCACTCGCTTCTGGATGTTCTGTGAGCATTTCATCCGCCGTGCCGCCGGCCTGGGCAAGGCAGGCACGGCTCCCGATACGGCGCGCTACGAACGCATGAACGCGTTTTGCGATGTGCTGGTGGTCGGCTCCGGCCCGGCGGGGCTGATGGCCGCCAGGGCGGCTGCCGATCAGGGTGCACGCGTCATCCTGGCCGAGCTCGAGCCGCATTTCGGCGGCTCGGCCAATTGGTCGCGCGAGACGATCGATGGTATGCCGGCCGCCGACTGGGCAGCGCGCGCCGCCGGTCAGCTTGAAGGCCGTGACAATATCCGCCTTTTGCCGCGCACTACTGTCTGGGGTTATTATGACGGCAACACGCTTGCCGCGCTCGAACGTGTCACCGACCACAAGGAAAAGGCCGGCAAGGGCGAGCCGCGCCATCGCTATTGGACGATCCGCGCCAAGTCGGTGGTGCTGGCCACCGGCTCCCTGGAGCGTCCGCTGGTCTTTCCGGGCAACGATCGGCCAGGCGTGATGCTGGCGCATGCTGCCGAGCGTTTTGCCAATGAATATGGCGTGCTGCCGGGCGACAGGGTCGCGCTGTTCACCAACAATGACAGCGCCTATCGCTCCGCGCTTGCGCTGAAGAAGGCCGGCGCCGTCGTCGTCGCCATCGTCGACGTGCGCCCAGAACTTTCGAGCGAAATGCGCAAGCTGGCCGGCGAAGCGGAGGCCGAGATCCTTTCTGGCCACGCGGTAATCGCCACCGAGGGCGGCAAGGCGCTTTCCGGCTTCAAGGTGCAGCGCTTCGACATGGTCAACGGCGCGCTTTCCGGCGAAGCGCGCAGCATCCACGCCGATTGCCTGCTGATGTCGGGCGGATGGTCGCCGACCATTCATCTGGCCAGCCAGGCCGGCGCGAGAGCGGAATGGAACGAAGCATTGCAAGCGTTCCTGCCGCCCAAGCCGACGACGCGGCAATGGATCGGCGCCGGCGCCTTCACCGGCAGTTTCTCCACCGCCGAGGCGATCGCCGAAGGCCGCGCCGCCGGCCTTTCCGCAGCGGGCGCAACCGCCACGCCGGCGGCCTTGCCTGCCGTCGAGGCAGCACCTGGCGATCCCGATCCGGCGCCGGTGCTCGAGATCAAGGCCAAGGGAAAGAGTTTCGTCGACTTCCAGCATGACGTGACGGCGGATGACGTGCGGCTGGCGCATCGCGAAGGCTTCGTCTCGGTCGAGCATCTGAAGCGCTACACCACGCTCGGCATGGCAACCGACCAGGGCAAGAGCTCCAACATACCCGGCCTCGCCATCATGGCCGAGGCGCTCGGCAAGCCGATCCCAGAGGTCGGCACGACGCGCTTTCGCCCGCCCTTTTCGGCGGTGTCGATCGGCTCGCTAGCCGCCGAACGCTTCGGCGATCTGAAGCCCGAGCGGCTGACGCCGATGCATGACTGGCACGTCGCCAACGGCGCCACCATGTATTCGGCCGGCCTGTGGTATCGGCCGATGATCTACGGCCATCCCGGCGAGACGATCGAGCAGGCCTATGTGCGCGAAGCGAGAGCCACGCGCGAGAGCGCCGGCATCGTCGATGTCTCGACACTGGGCAAGATCGCGGTGCAAGGCCCCGACGCGGCGGAATTCCTCGACCGCGTCTACACCAACGTGTTTTCGACGCTGGCCGTCGGCAAGGCGCGTTATGGGCTGATGCTGCGCGAGGACGGTCTCGCCTTTGACGACGGCACCACATGGCGGCTCGGCGCGCAGGATTTCCTGATGACCACCACCACCGCCAATGCCGGCAAGGTGATGCAGCATCTGGAGTATTTCCTCGACGTGATCTGGCCGGAGCTGAAGGTCCACGTCGCCTCGGTCACCGACCAATGGGCCGGTGCCGCCATCGGTGGGCCGAAGGCAAGGCAGATACTGGCTGCTTGCGTTAGCGGCACCGCCGTCGACAATACCGCCCTGCCCTTCATGGGCATCGTCCACGGCGAAATCGCCGGCGTGCCGGTGATGATCTGCCGGCTGTCCTTCTCCGGCGAAATGGCCTTCGAGGTCTATTCCGGCGCCGGCTACGGCACCCATGTCTGGGAGGCGCTGATCGAAGCCGGCAAGCCGTTCGGGCTGGTGACCTACGGGCTGGAGGCGCTGGGCACCATGCGCATCGAGAAAGGCCACGTCACCGGTGCCGAGATCGACGGCCGCACCACGGCACGCGACCTGCATCTCGACTGGATGCTGTCGAAGAAGAAGCCGTTCATCGGCTCGGCGATGATGGACCGCGAGGGGCTGATCGCGCCGGACCGCCTGGAACTCGTCGGTATTGTTTCGCTCGACAACCAGCCGCTCAACGGCGGCGGGCACATCGTCGAGGAGCTTGACGAAGCCAATCCGCACGGCTCGCTTGGCCACATCACCGCTTGCTGCTATTCGCCGGCGCTCGGTAAATATATCGCGCTTGCCCTGGTCAAGGGCGGCAAGGCGCGGCGCGGCACGCGCGCTTATGTCTCCGACCCGCTGCGCAACCGGTTCGGGCCGGTCGAGATCGTCTCCAACCATTTCTTCGATCCGGACGGGAGCCGCATGCATGGTTGAACGCCAATCACCGCTTGAGCCGGTGCTGCATCCGGGCTCGCATGGCAATTTCGAGCATGGTGTCGAAATCATCCTCTCCGAAACCAGGCCGGGTTCGATCCTGCAGCTCGCCGCCTGGCCCGGCGAGGAGAAGACGTTGATGGCCGGCATCCATGCGGTCACCGGCCTGGCTTTGCCCGACGGCGCCGGTGGCGGTGTGACGAACGGCGCCAGGTCGGTGTTCGGCTTTGCGCCGGGAAAGTTCACTGTGGTCGATGAAGCCGAGGGATTGGGGCCGGCCTTTGCCAGTGTCGTCACTTCGGCCATCGGTACGGTGACCGACCTTTCGCACGGCCGCACCGCGATCCGTATCGCCGGGCCGAAGGCCGAGTGGGTGCTGGCGAAATTCTTCGCCATCGACTTCGCGCTGCCGGCCTTCCCGATCGGCGCCGGCCGCTCGACCATGCATCACGACATCTTCGCGCAGATCCAGCGCACCGGCGCCGATCAGTTCGACATCTATGTGTTCCGCTCGTTTGCCCGCTCGTTCTGGAAAGCGCTCTGCCATGCGAGCGAGGAAGTCGGCTACGAAGTGCAGTAGAGCCGGACGGCGCTTCACGTCACTCCGCGAACGTCACCCACTCTTCCAGCGGCGCGCGGTCGGTGCGGAAGGCATTTTCGGGCTTGGACGTATCCTCATGGCCGAGCGCCATGCCGCAGACGACGATCTCCTCGTCGGGAATGTTGAGCACCGGCCTGATCTGCCGGTGATAGGGCGCGAAGGCAGCTTGCGGACAGGTGTGCAGGCCCCTGCCCCGCGCGGCGACCATGATGTTTTGCAGGAACATGCCGTAGTCGATCCACGACCCCTTGTTCAGCCGCCGGTCGACGGTGAAGATCATGCCGACAGGCGCATCGAAGAAGACGAAGTTGCGGTCGTGCTGCGCACGCATCCTGTCGACCTCGCGCCGGCCGATGCCGAGCACGCCGTAGAGGCCGAAGCCGTTGGCGCGCCGTCGCGTCAGATAGGGTTCGAAGAACTGGTCGGGATAGTAGCGGTACTCGTCCCACTCGGCCTTTTCGGCGCGGATGCCCGAGCTGAGGATGGCATCGGTGATGCGCTGCTTGACCTCGCCCTTGGTCACATAGACTTTCCAGGGCTGCATGTTGGTGCCTGAGGGCGCGCGCGCGGCAACGGCGAGAATATCGCGGATGGTCTCGTCGTCGACCATATTGGGCAAGAAGGCGCGTACCGACCGCCGCGAGGTGATCGCGTCATCGACGATCGCCGCCGCAATCCGGGAGTTGTTTTCCAGCATGGGCCGTCCTTTTGCGTATGATGCCGAACCCGATTTTCCGGAAGGATCATGCGCCGACTAGAAGTGATGGAGCATCCTTGCGCGTCTTTTTGAACGCCCGATAGCCTACCCGCCTCGACCGGACGCCCCACTCGCCGCTCGTGCGCCGAGCCTTTGCCCGAACCGTCAAAATGGCGCAAGTAAATCTTGTGAGTGCGTGAAAATCCTCTTGATTTTTTCATGAACCCGCCATCAAATGAAATTTGCTGGGAATTTTTCACCGAGACAGGGATGGCTTTGCCCTCAACCGCCGCCAGATCGGAACAGGACAGCGGCGAACGGCTGCTGGCCGGCGACATCCGCGCGTTGCGCAAGGCGCGCGGCCTGACGCTTGCTGAAATCGCACTGAAGCTCGGCCGTTCCGTCGGCTGGGTCAGCCAGGTCGAGCGCGGTCTGTCGGTCCCGTCGCTCGGCGATCTCAGGGCCTTCGCCGAATTGTTCGGCGTGCCGGTCAGCCTGTTCTTCAGCCATGACGTACCTGTCGAGACCGAGCGCGGCGTGGTCGTGCGCGCCGGCAACCGGCGCACGCTTGGCACAAGCGATTCTGGCCTGGTGGAGGAGCTTCTGTCGCCCGATCTCGGCGGTAGCTTCGAGATGCTGCGTTCGGTCTTCGCCCCGGGTGCCGAGCTGAGCACCGAGGCGCGCCGGCCGACCGAGGAAGCCGGCTACGTCGCTTCCGGCAGTTTCGATATCGAAATTGCCGGCGTCTGGCACCGGCTTGGCGAGGGCGATTCCTTCCGCTTCGACGGCAAGCCGTTCCGCTGGCGCAATCCTGGAGCGGAACCGGCTGTGGTGATCTGGGTGGTTTCGCCGCCTGTCTATTGAACGAATGCATGTCGCCCAAAAGTGCGTGGCGGTTTTGGGACAACGACATGCATCAAAACAAATAGTCGGAGAAGAACATGGCCGGTTTGCCGACCACGGCACGCGTTGTGATCATCGGAGGTGGTGCCGTCGGCACCTCCTCGCTCTACCATCTCGCCAAGGCGGGCTGGACCGACTGCGTGCTTCTGGAGAAGAACGAGCTGACCTCCGGCTCGACCTGGCATGCCGCCGGCAACGTGCCGACTTTCTCCTCGTCATGGTCGCTGATGAACATGCAGCGTTATTCGACCGAGCTCTATCGCCGGCTGGCCGACGAGGTCGGCTATCCCATGAACTACCACGTCACCGGCTCGCTCAGGCTAGCCCATAGCGCGGAGCGCATGCAGGAATTCCAGCGCGCCAAGGGCATGGGCCGTTACCAGGGCATGGATATCGACGTGGTCGGGCTCGACGAGATCAAGCGCCGTTACCCCTTCATCGAGACGCATGAGCTGAAAGGCGCGCTCTACGATCCGAATGATGGCGATATCGATCCAGCGCAATTGACCCAGGCACTGGCCAAGGGCGCGCGTGACATGGGCGCGAAGATCATCCGCTTCTGTCCGGTCACCGGCGTGCGCCGCGACAACGACGAGTGGGTGGTCGAGACAACGCAAGGCGAGATCCGCTGCGAGATCGTCGTCAACGCCGCCGGCTACCGCGCCGCCGAGGTCGGCAGGATGTTCGGCCGCGAGGTGCCGATGATGGTGATGAGCCATCAATACATCCTGTTTGAGGAAATCCCCGAACTGGCCGCATGGTCGAAGGAGCAGGGCAAGAAGCTGCCGCTGCTGCGCGACGTCGATACGTCCTATTATCTGCGCCAGGAAAAGAACGGCATGAATCTCGGCCCCTATGAGCGCAATTGCCGCGCCCACTGGGTCGGCCACAACGACCCAATGCCCGACGACTTTTCGTTCCAGCTGTTTCCCGACGATCTCGACCGGCTGGAACATTACCTGGCCGATGCTGTCGCCCGCGTGCCGATCCTCGGCACCGCCGGCCTGTCCAAGGTCATCAACGGGCCGATCCCCTATGCGCCGGACGGCAACCCGCTGATCGGCCCGATGCCCGGCGTGCCCAACGCCTTCGAGGCCTGCGTCTTTACCTTCGGCATCGCCCAGGGCGGCGGCGCCGGCAAGGTGCTGGCCGAATGGGTGATCGAGGGCCAGACCGAATGGGATATGTGGTCCTGCGATCCGCGCCGTTTCACCGCCTTCGCCTCGGCTCCGGATTATTGCGTTGCCAAGGGCATGGAAATCTACGGCAACGAATACGCCATCCAGTTCCCGCGCCATGCCTGGCCGGCCGGGCGCGACCGCAAGCTGTCGCCGCTCCACGACCGCATCAAGGCACTCGGCGCTCGGTTCGACGCTTATAATGGCTGGGAACGCGCCACCTGGTATGCCAAGCCAGGCGACGACATCTCCGAAGAATCCACGCTGACCTTCCGCCGCGACGGGCCGTGGCAGCATCGTGTGCGCGAGGAATGCATCGCCGTCCGCGATGCCGCCGGCATTCTGGACCTGCCGGGGTTTTCCCGTTTCAATCTCGATGGTCCGGGTGCCGCCGAATGGCTGAGCCTCCAGGTGACAGGCCTGGTGCCGAAACCCGGCCGCATCGGCCTCGTCTATTTTGCCGACGACAAGGGCCGCATCGTCACCGAAATGTCGGTGGTCCGCCACGACGAGAACCTGATGACGCTGATCACCGCCGCGGTGGCTCAGTGGCATGATTTCGAATGGCTGAAATCGCGCATCCCGAAGGACGCCACTTTCAAGCTGGTCGACCGGACGGAGGAATACTCCACCCAGATCCTCGCCGGCCCCAACTCGCGAAAAATCCTCGCCGAACTCTGCGCGGCCGACCTCACCCTGCCCTGGCTGACGCATCAGGAAACCAGTATCGCCGGACGTTGGGCAAAGGTGGTGCGCGTGTCCTTCGCGGGTGAGCTCGGCTGGGAAGTCCACAGCAAGGTCGACGATACCGCAGCCATCTTCGACGCCCTCTGGGCAGCTGGCCAGAAGCACGGCCTGAAACCGTTCGGCATGTACGCGCTGGATTCGCTGCGGCTCGAAAAAGGTTACCGCACCTGGAAGGGTGACCTGTCGACCGACTATTCGATCCTGCAGGGCGGGCTGGAGCGCTTCGTCAGATGGGACAAGCCCGACTTCCGTGGCAAGGCGGCGCTGCAGAACGAAAGGCAGCAGGGCGTAAAGAAACGCTTCGTCACGCTGGTCGTCGAAAACCCCGGCGACTGCGATGCGCCCACCATGTCGACGCTGTGGCATGACGGCCGCATCGTCGGCGAGACGACATCCGGCGGCTGGGGTCATCGCATCGACAGGTCGATCGCGCTCGGCATGCTGCGCGCCGACCTCACCGAGCCGGGAACCGCGGTCGAGATCGAGATCTTCGGCGAACGTTTTCGGGCGGTCGTGCAGAAGGATGAGCCGTTATGGGATCCAAAGAACGAGAGGCTCAGAGCATGAAGACTGTCATCCTTACCGATGGCGGCATGGGCCAGGAGCTGGTCCGCCGTAGCAGTTCCGAGCCGACGCCGCTGTGGTCGGCCAGGGTGCTGATCGACGAACCGGATCTGGTGCGCGACCTGCATGCGGAATTCATCCGCGCCGGCGCCCGCGTCATCACCATCAACACCTATTCAGCCACGCCGGAGCGGCTGGCACGCGAAGGCGCGGAAGAGCTGTTCAAGCCGCTGCAGAAGCGCGGCACCGAACTGGCAAGGCAAGCCCGCGACCAGGCCGGCGACGCGGCGATCGCCGGCTGCCTGTCGCCGCTGTTCGGCAGCTATGCGCCGGCGCTGACGATATCCTTCCAGGATACGCTCGACATCTATCGCCGTATCGTTGCCGAGCAGGCGGACGGCGTCGATCTGTTTCTGTGCGAAACCATGGCGTCGGCCGAAGAGGCGCGCGCCGCCGTCACCGCGGCGTCGGAAAGCGGCAAGCCCGTATGGGTGTCGTGGACGCTTGCCGACCACGGCACGCCGCGCCTGCGCAGCGGCGAAGCCATTGCGGCGGCGTCGGGCGCTCTTGCCGGCCTCCCCGTCGCGGCCCGGCTGATCAATTGCTGCCGGCCCGAAGCGATCGCTGCAGCGCTGCCCGAACTGATCGCTCTCGGCGGTCCGGTCGGCGCTTATGCCAACGGCTTCACCTCGATTGAGGCGCTCAAGCATGGCGGTACCGTGGAAGTGCTGCACGCCCGCCACGACCTTGATCCGGATGCCTATGCCGGCCAGGCGGTCGGTTGGGTCGAGGCCGGCGCCGGCATCGTCGGCGGCTGCTGCGAAGTCGGACCGGCCCACATCGCCGCGCTGCGCGACCGGCTCGAACAGGCCGGTTATGAAATTTCGGGAGCAGCATAATGCCCAGGCCATCATCGCGCATTTCCGGCATCGTGCCTTCGGGCAAGGATGGCTGGGAGGTTCATTCCGCTGCCTGGGCGCGCAAGCAGGCCGGCGAGGACATTATCATGCTGTCGGTCGGCGACCATGATTTCGACACGCCGAGCGAGACGATCGAAGCCTGCGTGACGGCGGTTCGCGCCAGCAATCACCACTACACGCCGCTTGCCGGCGTTCCACGCCTGCGCAAGGCGATGGCGGCGGCCTCGACGCGGTGCACCGGGGTTGCGACCAGCCCCAACCAGGTCATCGCCACTCCGGGCGGGCAGGCCGCGCTTTACGCGGCCATTCAAGCGGTTCTCGACCAGGGCGACCATGCCATCGTCGTCGCGCCCTATTACGCCACCTATCCCAACACCTTCAGTGCGGCGGGCGCCGAGTTCAGCGTCGTCGAGACCCCCGCCGAGGATGGCTTTCAGCCGCGCGCCGCCGACATCCGCACCGCCCTTCGGCCGAACACCCGCGCCATCCTGATCAACACGCCGAACAATCCCACGGGCGCCGTCTATTCGCGCGAGCGCCTGGAAAAGCTGGCGCAGATCTGCCGCGAACATGACCTCTGGCTGCTGTCGGACGAGGTCTACTGGACGCTGGGCGGCGGCGAGCACGTCTCACCACGCTCGCTGCCCTGCATGGCGGAACGCACGCTGGTCATCAATTCGATGTCCAAGAGCCACGGCATGACCGGCTGGCGCATGGGCTGGCTGACCGGGCCGGAATCAATGGTCTCGCTGTTGACCGACCTCAATCTGGTGATGACCTACGGCCTGCCGGCCTTCATCAGCCTCGCCTGCGCCGAGGCGCTCGAAAATGGCTACGGCGTCAAGGAAATCGCCGAGCGCTACGCCGCGAGGCGCACCGTCGTCCTCGATGCCATGCGCGGCATGAACAACATCACCGTGCGCGGCTCCGAAGGCGGCATGTACGTCATGCTCGACATATCGGCGATCGAGCCGGACGACGAAAAATTCGCCTGGGCCTTCCTCGACCAGGAAAATGTCGGCGTCATGCCCGGCTCGAGCTTCGGCGAGGCCGCCGCCGGCCACATCCGCTTCAGCCTCTGCCAGCCTGAGCCGGTACTGATGGAGGCTGCCACGCGCCTGCGCCGCTTTGCCTCCAGCTATGGTCGCGAGGCCGCATGAACGCCTCGCCCACCAAAACCATTCCGACCAAGGTCATTCCTCCCAAAGCGAGGGCGGTCATCATCGGTGGCGGCGTCTCCGGCTGCTCGGTCGCCTATCATCTGGCCAAGCTCGGCTGGACCGATATCGTGCTGCTCGAGCGCAAGCAGCTGACGTCGGGCACGACATGGCACGCCGCCGGCCTGATCGGCCAGCTGCGCGGCTCGCAGAACATGACGCGGCTGGCGAAATACTCGGCCGACCTCTACGTCAAGCTGGAGGCCGAGACCGATGTCGGCACCGGCATGCGCCAGGTCGGCTCGATCACGGTGGCGCTTACCGAGGAGCGCAAGCACGAGATCTATCGGCAGGCGTCTCTCGCCCGCGCCTTCGATGTCGATGTGCGCGAGATTTCGCCTAGTGAAGTCAAGCAGATGTACCCGCATCTCAATGTGTCAGATGTGGTCGGCGCCGTGCACCTGCCGCTCGACGGCCAGTGCGATCCGGCCAATATCGCCATGGCGTTGGCCAAGGGCGCGCGCCAGCGCGGTGCAACGATCGTCGAGAACGTCAAGGTGACCAAGGTACATACCAGGGCCGGCCGCGTCACCGGCGTTTCCTGGGTGCAGGGCGACGAGCAAGGCCTGATCGAGGCCGATATCGTCGTCAACTGCGCCGGCATGTGGGCACGCGAACTTGGCGCCCGGAACGGCGTCACCATCCCGTTGCACGCCTGCGAACATTTCTATCTCGTCACGGAACCGATCCCCGGCCTTTCCCGCTTGCCGGTGCTGCGCGTGCCGGACGAGTGCGCCTACTACAAGGAAGATGCCGGCAAAATGATGCTCGGCGCGTTCGAGCCGGTGGCCAAGCCCTGGGGCATGAACGGCATAAGCGAGGATTTCTGCTTCGACCAGTTGCCGCAGGACATGGACCATTTCGAGCCGATCCTGGAAATGGGCGTCAACCGCATGCCGATGCTGGCCACCGCCGGCATCCACACCTTCTTCAACGGCCCCGAGAGTTTTACCCCCGACGACCGCTATTATCTCGGCGAGGCGCCGGAGCTTTCCGGCTACTGGATGGCGACCGGCTACAATTCGATCGGCATCGTCTCCTCCGGCGGCGCCGGCATGGCGCTGGCGCAATGGATCAATGACGGCGAGGCGCCCTTCGACCTCTGGGAGGTCGACATCCGCCGCGCCCAGCCGTTCCAGAAGAACCGCCGCTATCTCAAGGAGCGCGTCTCCGAAACGCTCGGCCTGCTCTATGCCGATCATTTTCCGTACCGGCAGATGGCAACCTCGCGAAACGTCCGCCGCTCGCCGCTGCACGAACATCTGAAGGCGCGCGGCGCGGTGTTCGGCGAGGTCGCCGGCTGGGAGCGCGCCAACTGGTTTGCGCGGGAGGGCCAGGAGCGCGAATACCGCTATTCCTGGAAACGGCAGAACTGGTTCGACAACCAGCGCGAGGAGCATCTGGCGGTCCGAAACGGCGTCGGCCTGTTCGACATGACCTCGTTCGGCAAGATCCGCGTCGAGGGCCGCGACGCCTGCGCTTTCCTGCAAAGGCTCTGCGCCAACGACATCGACGTGGCGCCGGGCAAGATCGTCTACACCCAGATGCTCAACCAGCGCGGCGGCATAGAGAGCGACCTCACCGTCTCGCGGCTGTCCGAAACAGCCTTCTTGCTCGTCGTGCCCGGCGCCACGCTGCAGCGCGACCTGGCCTGGCTGCGAAAACACCTTGCCGACGAGTTCGTCGTCATCACCGATGTGACCGCTGCCGAAGCCGTGCTTTGCCTGATGGGCCCGGATTCGAGGAAGCTGATCCAAAAGGTCAGCCCCAACGATTTCTCAAACGGGAACAATCCGTTCGGCACCTTTCAGGAGATCGAGATCGGCATGGGCCTGGCCCGCGCCCACCGCGTCACCTATGTCGGCGAGCTCGGCTGGGAGCTTTATGTCTCGACCGACCAGGCCGCCCACGTCTTCGAGGCGATAGAAGAAGCCGGCGCCGACGTCGGCCTGAAGCTATGCGGCCTGCACACGCTGGATTCCTGCCGCATCGAAAAGGCTTTCAGGCATTTCGGCCACGACATCACCGACGAGGACAATGTGCTGGAGGCCGGGCTGGGTTTCGCGGTGAAGACCGCCAAGGGCAACTTCATCGGCCGCGATGCGGTGCTGAAGAAGAAAGAAACCGGCCTGTCACGCCGGCTGGTGCAGTTCCGCCTGAACGACACCGAGCCGCTGCTCTTCCACAATGAGGCGATCCTGCGCGACGGCAAGATCGTGGGTCCGATCACCTCGGGCAATTACGGTCATCATCTCGGCGGCGCAATCGGGCTTGGCTACGTGCCTTGCAAGGGCGAGAGCGAGGCGGATGTCCTGTCGTCGTCCTACGAGATCGAGATCGCCGGCGAGCGCTTTGCCGCCGAGGCCTCGCTCAAGCCGATGTACGATCCGAAGGCGGAACGGGTGCGGATGTAGCGCACCTCAGAACGCGTCGATCCTGGCCGCGACTTTCGCCACGAACCTCGTCCGACTGCCCTCGGTCGACAGGTTCATCGAGTAATGCGCAAGGTAGGAAACCGACCCGCCGGGCTTGATCGTCGCACGCAGCACCCGCTTGACCAGCTTGCGCGGCGGGTCACCCATCAGCATGGCTCGGAACCGGCTGCCGCCATAGGTCGTGACCGCGACCACCTTGCGGATGTTGTGCAGTGACGGCTGCACCTTGCCGTCGACCAGCTTGAACGACACGCCGGGCAGGAAGACGCGATCGAAAAAGCCTTTCAGAATGGCCGGATAGCCGAAGTTCCACACCGGAAACGACAGCACCAGCGCCTCGGCCCGCAACAGGCGCTCGACATAAGGCGCCGCCGGATCGCCGGCACTGCGCGCGTCGTGATAGGACAGCCGCTCGGCGTGCGTCAGCCTGGGATCGAAACCCTCGGCATAGAGATCGCAATCGTCGACCACATGGCCGGCCGCTTTCAGCCGCTCGACGATGGTCCGGTGCAGGCCGGCATTGAAGCTGGTCTCCACAGGATGAGCATAGAGGACGAGAATGTTCACAGGAGAACATCTCGCAAGTCGGCACCAAGCACCCCCCTCTGCCCTGCCGGGCATCTCCCCCTCAAGTGGGGAGATCGGCTGTCAGTATCGCGTTCGCCACTCGACGACGTTGGAAGATGGTCGAGACGATGGAACTGCCAATCTCCCCCCTTGCGGGGGAGATGCCAAGTGGTGGCAAAGAGGGCAGGCCAGAGGGGGGTACAGCGCCACACGCCCGTCATCGTCTCAACCCGCCTTCTCCAGCCCCTTGAACAGGAACGACTTGCCCGAGCGATAATCATAGTCCGGGTTTTCCCAGGCGATCATCTTGCCCGGATTGAGCAGCCCTTGCGGGTCGGTTTCGCGCTTGAAGGCGAGCTGCACCTCGTCGGTGCGCTTCATGCCGCCTTCTTCCAGCGTGTAGCGGTGCGGGTTGAAGATCCAGCAGCCATTGTCCTCGTGGATGCGGATGATCTCGTCGAGCCGCTCCGCCGTGGTGAAGCGGACCAGCGGCAGCCCTGCGATGCCGATGGCGCCGTCGAAGCGGATGAATTCGAGATGCGCCGGCACCTCGTCGCCGAAGCGGTCGACCATCGCCTTGACGTGGCCGAGGTGGTCCGGCGACGGATAGCGGGTCTGCAGATAGGTGATCGTCGGGTCGACCCGGATGGCACGCAGCGTCGTGTGATTCCAGGTCAGCTCATAGGCCGGCGGCAGCCCCTTGAGATCGGCCTCCTTGTCGGCGCGAAAGACGATCTCGCCCTTACTGCGCGCCGTGAAGGCGAGGAAGGCATCCATCGCATGCGGCGCGATCATCAAGACGACGATGCTTTGGCCGCGCCGGAAAAACCGCTGGTGGCGCTTGAAGTAATCGTAGGGGATGGGTGCTGCGATCGGTGTGATCAGTTTCGCCAGTATGCCGTCCTGGATGGCGAGATCGTTGCCGAAGCCGGCCGCATCCATGAAATCGTCGAAGCCGACGATGACGTCGATCCAGTCATAGCTGGCAGTCAGCGGCATCTCGACTTCGGTGATGATGCCGTTGGTGCCGTAGGCGTGCATGACCTTCAGCACGTCCTCGCCGGTGAGCTCCATGACCCGCGGCTCAGCCTCCATCGTCACGGTCCTCAGCCGGATGACGTTGCCGAGGTCGCGCAGTCCACCCCAGCGGATCGAGCCGATACCGCCGGAGCCGCCGGCAACGAAGCCGCCGATCGATGCGGTGTTGTAGGTCGACGGCGACATGCGGAGCTCCTGGCCGGAATGCGCCCGCGTCGCTCTGTCGATGTCGGCGAGCACGGCGCCGGGGCCGGTGACGACACGGCCGGGGGCGATCGTCTTGACCGCGTTCATCTCGGCGAGATTGAGCACGACGCCGCCGGACAAGGGCATCGCCTGCCCGTAATTGCCGGTGCCGCTGCCGCGCGGCGTCACCGGGACGCCGTGCCGGTGGCAGGCGGCGAGAATGCGGACGACCTCGTCTTCGGTTTTCGGCGTCACGATCAGGTCACCGGTGACGTGCTCGAGCTGCTGCTTCAGCACCGGGCTGTACCAGTAGAAGTCGCGGCTCTTCTGCTGGACGATCGCCGGATGGTCGTCGATCTTCAAACCGTCCAGGTCGCGCTTGAGCGCCGCAATATCCATCATTCCACCATCAGATCATCGAGTTCGGCATAATCGGGCAGCTGGCGCTCGATCGCATGCCCGTCGCGCACGACGATGCGATCCGATTCGGGCCGCGACAGCAATTCCGTCCAGCTCCGCCCCTTGAAGACGACGAAATCGGCCGACCCTCCGGCGGCAAGCGTGCCAACACCATCGAGCCGCATCACCTTGGCCGGCGTCGAAGTCACCGCTTGCGGCCAGTCGGCGACGGGATGGTCTAGATGCAGGATGCGCGTCGCCATGCGATAGACCTCCAGCATGTCGAGATCGCCATAGGCATAGAACGGGTCGCGCGTGTTGTCGGAAGCGACGGCGACGGCAATGCCGCGCGCCTTCATCTCATGCAGCAGCGTCACCCCGCGCCAGCGCGGCGTGGTGTTGTCGCCGCGCCGGTCCTGCAGATAGAGATTGCACATCGGCAGCGACACCACCGCCAAGCCGGCCTTGGCGACCTTGTCCAGGGTGTCGAGCACGTCGAGGTCGGGCTGGCGCGCCAGCGAGCAGCAATGGCCGACCAGGATGTTCCCGTCAAAACCGTTCCAAAGGGCGGCTTCGGCGATTTTCTTCAGCGAGATCGCCGCGATATCGTCGGTCTCGTCGGCGTGGAAATCGAGGTCGAGGCCGTGCTTGATCGCCTGCGCGAACACCTGGTCGAGCAATTCTTCGAGATCCGGCACCATGTAGGTGACGACCCCGAGGACACCCTTGGCGGCAGCCACCCGCTTGGCCAGCCTCTCGAACCATTTCCTGTCGCGCACGCCTTCGATGCCGAGCAGGCAGGCCGCCTGCAGCTCGATGCGGCCGCGCCATTTCTCCCGCATCGTCTCGAACACCGGCCAGGAGATCTCTTCCTGCGGCGCGACGCTGTCGAGATGCGTGCGCAGCGCCCTGGTGCCGTGCGCGTAGGCGCAGCGCAGCGAAAAATCCATGCGACGGGCAACGTCGTCGGCGCTCCAGCGCGCCGCCCGGTCGGCGCCGGTGGCGTTCAAAGCGGCCATGAAGGTGCCGTCCGGGTTGGGCTTTCGAGGCCAGATATGGCCCTTGTCGATATGGGTGTGGCAATCGACGAAGCACGGCAGCACGATGCGGCCGCCGAGGTCGGTGGCGTCCGCCGGTGCGTTGGATAGATGCGCCGTAATCCCGGAGATCTTGCCATCGGCGATTGCGATATCGGCGAGCCCAAACCCGTCGGTATCGAAGGCTCCGGAAAAGCGCGGCGTAAGTGAGGCATGAAGCCGAACCTTGGCGAGATGGTAGGAACCAGAAGCCGGTATCAAGGCGGCGCTGCTCACCATCACCGCTCCTGCCTCAGCGCGCTCTCGTGCCAGCGCCGCAAAATGAGATGCGAAATCAGCGACAGCACCAGGAAGATCAGGATGCCGGTGAGCGAGATCAGGATCAGCGCCGCGAACAGCCTTGGCGCGTTGAGCCGGTAGCCGGCCTCGATGATGCGCGAGGCGAGGCCGGACGACTGGCCGGTGGCCCCGGCGACGAACTCTGCCACCACCGCGCCGATCAGCGACAGGCCGCCGGCGATCTTCAGCCCGCCGAGGAAATAAGGCATCGCCGCCGGCAGCCGCAGATAGCGCAATTGCTGCCAGCGGGTCGCACCGTTGAGCTTGAACATGTCGCGCAGATTGCGGTCGACGGAATTGAGGCCGAGCGTGGTGTTGGAGAGGATCGGGAAGAAGGCGACGATCCAGGCGCAAAGCAAAAGCTTCGTCGTCTGGTTGTCGACATAGATATTGATCAGCGGAAAGATCGCGACGATCGGCGTCACCTGCAGCACGATGGCGAACGGAAAGAACGACATCTCCACCCATTTCGATTGAGCGAACAGCACTGCCAGCCCGACACCGCCGACCACGGCGAGAAGCAGGCTCAAGAAGGTGATCCGGAGCGTCACCAGCAGCGACGAGAACAGCAGCCCGGCATCGTCGTGCAGCGTTTGCAGCACCACGCCGGGGCGCGGCAGTATGTATTTCGGAATGTCGTTCCAGACACAGATGCGGTCCCACAGCCAGATGGCCAGGATCATGATCGCCAGCGGCAGCAGCCATCTGCCGATGCGCTCGAAGCGCTCCTGGCGGACGCGGCGCGCCTCCTCCGGGTCGAGCGCCAAGACTGGTTCTTCAATGGCCGTCATGATGCGGTCCGGCAGTTGAGTTGATGGCGCCGATCAGCACGTCGGATGCCTGGCGGCAGAGCGCGGCATAGTCGGGCGAGGTGCGAAACGCCTCGTCGCGCGGATAGGGCGCGTCGACGGCAAGCTCGGCAAACACCCGGCCCGGCCGCGCCGCCATGACGACGACGCGGTTGGAGAGGAATACGCTTTCGAAGACGCTGTGGGTGACGAAAACGACGGTAAAACGCTCATCCTGCCATAGCTCCAGAAGATCGTTGTTGAGCTTGAAGCGGGTGATCTCGTCGAGTGCGGCGAACGGCTCGTCCATCAACAGAATGCGCGGCTTGGTCACCATGGCGCGGGCGATCGAGACGCGCATTTTCATGCCGCCTGACAGTTCGCGCGGCACGGCCTTCTCGAAGCCGGTCAGGTGAACCCGCGCCAGCATCTCCATCACCGCCGGCGCCGCCTTGGCCCGCGACACACCCTTCAGACGCAACGGCAGCCAGACATTGTCGAAGACGTCGGCCCAGGGCAGCAGCGTCGGCTCCTGGAAGACGAAGCCGATATTCGAACGCTCGAGGGCGCCGCTGCCGCGCCAGTCGAGCACGCCCGAGGTCGGCGTCGACAGGCCGGCAATCAGCCGCAGCGCCGTCGATTTGCCGCAGCCCGACGGCCCGAGCAGGCTGAGGAAATCGCCCTCCCGGATCGTCAGCTCGACATTGCTGAGCGCGGTGACGCCGTTGGAAAAAACCTTGCCGACGCCACGCAGCGCCAACAGCGTCGGCTCCGATACACTTCCTGGCTGTTGCGCCACTTTCTCCAGCTTCACGGCCTACTTCTTCAGGTCGAGCCCGACGCTCTTGTTGACGAAGGCCAGCGTGTAGGCCTTCTTGATGTCGATACCCGCCGGCGCGACCTTGGCCTTCACCATCTTGTCGTAAAAACTCTGGATGCGCGCGTCGCTCATGGCGCCGATGCCGAGCTTTTCGCTGTCGCCGGAATCGACCACGCCGAACTTCTTCAGCTGCTCGATCGAGAAAGCGATCTGCTCATCCGTCATGTCCGGATTTTCCTTCTTGATCATCTCGTTGGCGGCCTTGTTGTCGCCGTAGAGATAATTGTACCAGCCCTTGGCCGAGCCATCGACGAAGCACTGGACCACCTCGGGACGCTTGTCGATCGTCTCCTGCATGGTCTCGACCGTCGTTGCATATGTGTCCCAGCCATAGTCGGCCAGCAGGAACTGGTTCGGCGTGAAACCGCCCTGCTTCTGGACGGCGAATGGCTCCGAGGTGACGTAACCCTGCTGGATCGACTTCTTGTTGGCGATGAACGGTGCCGGGTTGAAGGTGTAGGGCACGCGCTTGGCGGCATCGAAGCCGAGGTCGGTGACCATCCACTGGAAGAAGGTCTGCGCACCTTCGTCGCCGAGGATGTACTGCTCGGCGTTCTTCAGGTCTTCCCATTTGTCCAGCCCCTGCCCGGGATGGGACATGATGACCTGCGGGTCCTTCTGGAAGTCGGCCGCCACGACGCGCATCGGTATGCCTTGCTGCACGGCATCGAAAGCCGACAGCAGATTGCCGCCCATGTAAAAATCGATCTTGCCGGCCAGCAGCAGCGGCCGGCCGCTGACCTGTGGGCCGCCCTGCATGATCGTCACGTCGATGCCGCAGGCCGCATAGGTGCCGTCCGCCACGGCCTGGTAGTAACCGCCATGCTCCGGCTCAGCCAGCCAGTTGGTGCCGAAGGTGACTTTTTCGTTCGCTGCCGCGGCAAGCGTGCCTGCGCCAAGCAGCACGATCGCGCACGTCGAAATCTTGAGTTTTCTGTACATCCACACCACCCTTTGTTCGCTCCGGCGCGTCACGCGCCGGGCTCGACACCATTGTTTCAAGAAGCAAGACACATGCCACCGGCGCGTTGCGCCGGGACCGCCCGCTTGTGCAATGCCCGCCTGAGCAATGGCGGCGCGAAGGCCGGACGGGTCATGCTGTACGAAAGGCATCGTGCCTATTTTTTGATCGCCTGTCCATAATCGCCCTCGTGACATGCACCGCCATCTTGATGCCCGCATCGATCCGGCCTTAGAGCGACGTGCGTCCACTTGGACGCACAAAGTACGCTCTAAAACTTTGAATCTTCGCATCGTGCTTTCCGAAAATCGATCCCGATTTTCGGGCCGATGCGATAGGCTGCCGTGAACGGAGATTGCCATGTTCAAATTTCTCACGCCGAAGTCGATCAAGCCCCCCTTCGCCCGCTACAGCCATGGCGTCGAACTGCCGCCCGGAAAGCGGCTGGTTCTGTGTTCGGGCCAGGTCGCGATCACAGCGGATGACCAGATCCCCGAGGAGGCCGGCGCACAGGCCGAGCTTTGTTTCCGGAACATATCGGCGATTCTCGGCGAGGCCGGGCTCGGCCTGTCCGACATCGTCCGCATCAATGCCTACGTCACCGACCGCGCCTTCCTGCGCCCCTATATGGAGGTTCGCGACCGGCTGTTCGCCAGCCCGGCGCCGGCCTCGACGCTGATGATCGTGTCCGGGTTTGCCCGGCCGGAATTCAAGGTCGAGATCGAGGTCATTGCGGCGGGATGATCGACAGCCGATCGTTCCCGCGTTAGGTCTGGGCTTGTCGGTTCAAGAGGGCATGACATGACCGCTGCAAAAAAACGCGTATGGTGGGGTGACTACCGGACCACCGAATACGCGACCGTCGATCCTGAGGCGACCATTGCCGTTCTGCCGCTGGCGGCGATTGAGCAGCACGGCCCGCATCTGCCGGTCTCGACCGACACCTCGATCATGAACGGCATGCTGGAAACGGTGATCGCGCGCCTGCCCGGCGATCTCGACATCCGCATCCTGCCGGTCCAGGCGGTAGGCAAGTCGAACGAGCATTTGCATGCGCCCGGCACCCTCACTTTGCCGGCGACGACCTTGGTCGAGGCGTGGACCGAACTTGGCCTGTCGGTCGCGCGCGCCGGCGTCCGAAAACTGATTGTCGTCAACTCGCATGGCGGCAATGAGGAGATCATGGGCATCGTCACCCGCGAATTGCGCGTGCGGACAAAGATGCTGGCGGTAAAGACCAGCTGGCAGCGTTTTGGCCGGCCGGCCGGCATGTACACCGAGCTCGAGGACCGCCACGGCATTCATGGCGGCGACGTCGAGACCTCGTTGATGCTGCATTTCCGGCCCGATCTCGTCGACATGGCCAAGGCCGACAATTTCGTGTCCAAGGTCGCCCGCGCCGAAAAGGAATTTGCGCTGCTGCGCCACACCGGAACGCACGCCTTCGCCTGGATCGCCAGCGATCTCAACCCGAATGGCGTGGTCGGCGACGCCAGCGTTGCAACCGCCGAAAAAGGCCAGCTCACCGCCGAGCATCAGGCCGACGGCTTCATTGGCCTGCTGAGAGACGTGCGCAATGCAAAGCTGGCGGATTGGTTGGCTTAGGTGTTTGATCCCAGCAGCTCAGGCCTCGCTCACGAGGAGCGATTCCATTCGCGCGAGGATCCTCACTTCACCTCTTGAAGCGGCGACACCGTGTAGATTTCGTCCAGTATCTTCACCATCAAGGTGTTGGCGGTCGCCTGGCCGTCGAGCGCGAGAGTCAGGTTGGTCCATATGACCAGGGTCACGTCATTGGCCGGATCGTAGCCCATGAAGGACTGGTAACCGGGCATCTCGCCTTCGTGATAGTAGATTTCGTTACGCCCGAAGGTCAGCGTTAGGATGCCATAGCCGTATTTTTGCATGGCGGGTTCGCCCGGCTCCGGCGCCTCAGGGCTTGCAAGCCACTGCCGCTGAAAGTCGGCATTGAAGAGCTTGCCCCCGACTAGCGCGCGCATCCAGGTCGCGAGGTCATCCGCGGTGGAGATGACTCCGCCAGCCGCAAAGTAGGCGGACGGGTTCTGCCATGTGTCGTCGTTGGGCTTGAGCGTTCCCGCCCTGGCCGCAGCCTGGAGGTCGTCCGGATAGGGCGCATCAGCCAGGGCGTACGAAGTACTGCCGTAGAGATAGCCGTTTGAGTATGGCTCGGGGATGGCGTTCGACGTGCTCGGCGGCAACGCGGTGTTCTTCATGCCGAGCGGCCCGAACAGGCGGTCCCGGAAGATGGTCGAGAGCGGCTTGCCGTCGATCTTCTCGGCAACAAGGCCGAGCAGATAGTAGTTGGTGTTGTTGTACTCGAATTCGGCACCCGGCGCGAAGTCCGGCGGCCGTTTGAACGCCATGCCGAGTACTTCATCGGCGGTCCATACCCTGTAAGGATACTTGTCCAGGCTTTCGGCAAGTTCCGGCGCATTGGTGAAGTTAGGGAGGCCGCTCCGCATTGTTATGAGCTGCCGAATGGTTATCTCGTCGCCGTTGGGAACGCGCTGGACGTATTTCGAGATCAGATCGGCGAAGCTCAGTTTCCCCTCCTGCACCAGTTGCACGATGACAGCGGCGGTCATCGTCTTGGTGTTCGAGGCCGCACGGAAGTGGGTATCGGCGCGCGGCGGGTTCGTGGCACCCAGTTCAGTCGTACCGTAGCCGAAGACGAGGTTGCCCCGCGGAGTCTTGAGCAAAACCATGGCACCGGGCAGCATAAGTTCTTTGGCCAAACCCTCGACAGTGGCTTGGAGCGCTGCCAGGTCGATCGACTTGAGAGCCGGCATGGACGCGGCCATAGCGCTGCCTGTCGCGCAGACCACGCCAACAACGATGGCCAAAATTCTCCCGATCATCATTCGCCCCTTGCCGTGTGCTAGAACTCCTGCGCACTTTTCCTGGAATTTGTTTTTAGGCTCAGATTTTCAATTCGAACGGCGTGCCTTCGAAAGCATCCGCGCCGCGCCCGATCGCCTGGATCGCTTCGATCATCCGGCCCCTGCGATCGAGCAGTGCGTCGGCAATTGCGATCAGCCGCGGATTGGGTGTCGCCGTGGGCGACAGCGCGCGCAGCGTCTCGGCCAGTTCGGCCTCGTCGCGCTTCGGCGCCAGCGCTGCCGCGATGATATAGGCCGAGGCGGTCGAGCGGCTGATGCCGGCATAGCAATGCACCACCAGCGGCCGCGAGCGATCCCATTGGCGTGCGAAATCGAGCAGGTTCACGACATGCTCCTCGCCCGGCATCGTCATGCCCTCCTGCGCCACCGCAATGTCGTGCATGACCAGATGCAGATGGTTTTCCCTGGTGATCGAGGCCGGTCGCATCACCTCCGTTCCGGCGGCAAGCAGCGAAAGCAGCCGGCCGGCCCCCGTCTTCGTTACCGTTTCCTCGACTTTGGACAGCGAGCAGACATGGATCATTGGATCGTTTCTCCCTTGGCATCATCGTCGCGCCGCGAGGCCCAGCCGGCAAGTGCGGATTCGAGCCGCCGCCATTCTTCGTCGGCTCCCGGCAGGCCGGCGCGCAGCACATCCGGCCGGCCAGCGAAATGCCGAAGCAGGATGCCGCGCTGGCCGAGCGCCGAAAACAGGCCGGCGGCGTTCGCCAGCCTGATATAGCGGAACAGCGTGGTGCCACCGGCGAACGGCACGCCGAAGCGGCCGAACAGCGTATCGAGCCGTGCGGCATCCTCGGCCAGACGGCGCCGCATCCCGGCCTGCCAGCCGGTATCGGCAAGCGCCCTTATGCCATATTCGAGCGCCGGCCCGGCAACTGCCCATGGCCCGAATTGCGCCTCCAGCCGCCCGACCGTCAGCGCATCGGCCAGTGCAAAGCCAAGCCGCAGGCCGGCCAGGCCGAAGAACTTGCCGAACGAACGCAGCACGACGATGCCGCCCTGGTCGACGTCGCCGGCCAGGCTTTCGCTGCGCGGGCCGACATCCATGAAGGCCTCGTCGACCACCAGCAGCCCACCTCTGGCGCGCAATGTCCCGGCAAGTCGAAGCAATCTTTCGCGCTCGACGACGCGCCCGTCCGGGTTGTTGGGATTGACGACGACGGCAAGGTCGGCCGCCGCCAGGGCTTCGAAATCATCGACTTCAGCCGCCGCATGGCCGGCGATCGCCGCTGCCCGCCGATGCTCGGCATAAGTCGGCCCGAGCACCAGCGCCGTGCCCGGGCTGACCAGGGAAGCGACGCGCGGCAACAGGATCTGCGTGCCGGGCGCCGCTGCGACATTCGCCGCCGACGGGGCGCCATAGGCGCTTGCCGCGCGTTCAGCCAAGTCGCGGCTGCGCGCTGATTCCGGCAATCGCGACAGGGCGGTGGCGGGCAAATCGAAAAGCGGGTAGGAGTGCGGATTGATCCCGGTCGAGAGGTCGACGAAAGGCAGCGGCGCGCGAGGGAAAAGCGCCCTCGCCCGGCCAAGGCTTCCGCCGTGGTCCACTGCCGCCGTCACTCCATCAAGAGACTTCATGCCGATCCTGATCACCTTCCTGTCGCTGGCCATCGAACTTGTACTCGGCTACCCGGCCCGGCTCTTCGATGCCATTGGCCATCCCGTCACCTGGTTCGGCAGGCTGATATCCTTTCTCGACCGCAGGCTCAACCGCGCCACTGATTCCGACGCCCACCGTCGCGGCTGGGGCGTCTTCGCGCTGCTGGTGATCGTGCTGGTGCCGGCCGCCCTCGCCCTCTGGCTCGAAACCTTGCTTTGGAGCATTCCCCTCGGCTGGTTGATCACCGCAATCCTGGCGACGTCGCTGCTGTCGCAGAAGAGCCTGGCCGAGCATGTCGAAGCGGTCGCCGATGCCCTCGACAGCGGCGGACTGGACATGGGCCGAATTGCCGTCTCGCGGATCGTCGGTCGCGACCCGGAAAAGCTCGACAGGGCCGCTGTCTGCCGCGCCGCGATCGAAAGCCTGGCCGAGAATTTCTCCGACGGCGTCGTCGCTCCGGCCTTCTGGCTCGGTATCGGCGGGCTCGCCGGCGGCGTCGCCTACAAGGCCGCCAACACCGCCGATTCGATGATCGGCCATCGCACCCCGCGCCACGAAGCCTTCGGCTGGGCGGCTGCGCGCTTCGACGACTGGATCAATCTGCCGGCGTCGCGGCTGACGGCGCTGCTGATCGTACTCGCCGCTTTCCTGGTCAAGGGCGCCGACGCCAAGGGCGCCTGGCACGCCGTGCGGCGCGATGCGAAAAAACACCGCTCGCCCAATGCCGGCTGGCCGGAAGCAGCGATGGCCGGCGCGCTCGGCCTGGCGCTCGCCGGCCCCCGTTCCTATGACGGCGTCATGGTCGAAGACGCATTGATGGGCGAAGGCGGCCGGCGCGAGGTGGAGAGCGCCGACATCCGACGGGCCCTCAAACTCTACCGCGTCGCCGACTTACTGCTGATCGCGCTGTTCGGGATCATCGTGGTGATCGTCATCGCCGCGTGAACGTCCGAATGGGTCGGCAAACCCGACCTACCAGGTAACACGGACTTCCTTTGCGCTCGGATCGGCTTCCACGCCAAACCTTTTGATCGCGTACCCACCGGCAGCTACGGGAGAAGATTTCAATAAGGGTTCGACTACGACAAAAAGTCGTTCAGCGTTTGGCCCATACATGTAGAGGATGCATTCGCCTTCACCAAACAAGTCACCGTCAAACTCGCCGACCGATGCATCCTCGATAGCTTTCTCTAGCCGATCCTCGAGCGCATAAATGGATTCGCGTTCGTCAGCGGCACCAAACTGACCATCATTGAGAATAAGATAGACGATTACCGCCTGGTCCACGAACAATCTCCAGCTTCGCAAGCGACCAGAACTCTATCCCCTGACATCCGGCGGCACTGAAACTCTACCGGATCGCCGACTTTCTGCTGATCGCACTGTTTGGGGTAATCTCGACGGTCGTAATTCTGTTGTGATCTTCGCCCGATCTCAGGCGAAACAAAAACCCGCCATACGGCGGGTCGTTGGAGCCAATTAGCACCATACCGAAATTAGTAGCATAGCTGCCGGCACAAAGCAAGAACAAAATAGGGCTGCGCCTCAAATGATCGCTTCAGGTCGGCGCTGCCCCTCACCCTTACCATTCCAGGGGCGAGCCGCTTCGTGCGGCTTTCCCTTCTCCCCTTGTGGGAGAAGGTGGCCGCGAAGCGGCCGGATGAGGGGTGTTCCAGCTTGGCACCAACAGCGCTCCGGCCAGCACCCCTCAACCGTCTTGGCGCTGCGCGCCAATCCACCTTCTCCCATAAGGGGAGAAGGAAGAAGAGGCGCCAGCAACCCCCTCAGAACTCGATCCCCTGCTGCGCCTTCACGCCGGCGGAGAAGTGGTGCTTGGTCACGCCCATCTCGGTGACCAGGTCGGCCGCCTCGACCAATACCGGTTTGGCGTTGCGGCCGGTGACGACGACATGCAGGCCTTCGCGACGCGCCTTCAGCGCCGCGACCACCTTTTCGAGATCGAGGTAGTCGTAGCGCAGCGCGATGTTCAGCTCGTCGAGCACCACCAGGCTGATCGATGGGTCGGCCATCAGCTCCAGCGCCTTCGCCCAGGCGGCCTCGGCCGCCGCGATATCGCGTGTCAGGTCCTGTGTCTCCCAGGTAAAGCCCTCGCCCATGGCGTGCCAGACGACGCGATCGCCAAAACTAGCAAACGCGTCCTTCTCGCCGGTGTGCCACTTGCCCTTGATGAACTGGACGACGCCGACGCGCTTGCCGTAGCCGAGCATCCTGAGCGCCAGCCCGAAGGCGGCCGTGGTCTTGCCCTTGCCCGGTCCGGTGTTGACGATCAGCAGCCCCTTCTCGACCGTCTTGGCCGCGACCTCGGCGTCCTGCACCGCCTTGCGCTTGGCCATCTTGGCGCGGTGGCGTTCCTCGTCCTTGGGATCGATAGTATCAGCCATGTCATTTCACCTTGAGCGGCAGCCCCGCCACCATCAAAAGCACGGTGTCGGCAACAGCCGCGACGTCCTGGTTCAGCCGGCCGGCGGCGTCGCGAAACCGTCTTGCCAGCGCATTGTCCGGCACGATGCCCTGGCCGACCTCGTTGGACACCACGAACCACGGCCCACGCGGCCGCGACAGCACGTCCGCCAGTTTTTGGCATTCGGCCTCGACATCATGGTCGGCCAGCATGTGGTTGGTCAGCCACAGCGTCAGGCAATCGATCAGCACCGGCTGGCCGTCAGGCAGCGCCTCGATCGCGCCGGCAAGGTCGAGCGGCGCATCGATGGTCGTCCAGCCGGCGCCGCGGCGCGAGCGGTGCAGCGCGATGCGCTGGCGCATCTCCTCGTCATAGGCTTGCGCCGTGGCGATATAGCTCCAAGGCGGCGGGCCGACCGTCACCAGGCTCTCGGCATGCGCCCGATTTCCGGCGCCCGCACCCCCGAATACCACGGTCAGTGCCCCCGCAGCGCGGTCAGGCAAAGCTGTAGCGCAGGCTGGTCGCCGTGCCCGTGAAGCGTCCGCGCACCACGCCGACGACCGCGCCGAGCACCAGCCAGAACACCAGATTGGTCAGCGTCACCGCCACCACGAACTGGTGGTGCAGGCCTTCCGGGATCGCGGTCTCGACGCTATCGGGCTGCGGCGCGCCGACAATATGCGGCGCCATGATCAACGCTACGGCAAGGATCGCCAGCGGCAACGATCTGCGGAAGGCGATAAGGCCGAGCCCGGCGGCGGTCGCCACCACTGTTGCCCACCACCAGATCTGGCGTTGGACAAGGTCGGCCGCCGGCATCGCAGGCAGTTCCGGCGGCAGGCCGAGGCCCGGCGCCAGCGTGAACACGGCAAAGCCGGCCAGCCCCCAGAACAGGCCCTGGCGCCAATTGCCGATGCCGCCGGCAAATTCCGAAACCGCAACCAGGACCAGCGCAAAGCCGATACCGGTGACGATATTGGCAACGACGCTGAAGCCGAAGCGTTCGAAACCGTCCGCCGGCGCCCAGCCTTCGTCTTCCGCCGGAGCCATTGCTTCAGCCGGTGCCGGCGCAGCGCTGCTCATAACCGTCGTGCCCGCAGCGTTTTCAGCCGGTGTCGCAGGTGCCGCGGCATGGTCATGGCCGCCGCCGGCCTGTTCGTAGACTTCCGCCTTCAGGATGAGCGGCACCGTGGCATAGGCTTGCATGCAGGCGAGAGCCACGCCGGCCACAAGCCCTGCGATCGCCGCGATGAACACGACGTTGCGAAACAGTGTCATGATGTCAGCCCCTTGTTAGTGGCAGGGAAAGCCCATCGAATGGCGATAGTCGTGCGCGGCATTGTGGACCGCATCGATATGCGAGAAGCCGACAAAGCCCATGACGAAAATGCCGAGGAATGCAGCAAGCGCCAGCTGCATGAGACGCGACTGCGAGGAGGCGGAAGCGCCGAGCGAAACGGAAGCGGTATTCATGTCTTGTCCTTTCGCCCTCCACCCGAGGGCATAGAAGTCAGTTTCCTGTCGCCGGCAGGTCTCCTGGCTCGCGGATCAGCGCCCTTCCCCACCTTCCCGAAGGCGAACCTTCAGTGGCATATGGAGAGGACTACCGCACACAGTTGCGGGGGCAGCCGCGGCATTAGGCAAACAACTTGCCCTAACCGCATTCCCTCTTGGTTCCAAACGGAACCGACGACATCAGCGACTATAGGCAGAATCGCCGCGCCCGGCAAACCAAATTCCGCCGGATCGTGTGGCGAATGCGCCGCCTCGCCAAGTTCGCAGACCGGCGCCGCGATTGACAATTTTCGCAGCCGGGTGTCGGCTGGCGGATGGGGAGGAAGCCGGCATGCAACCCAGCCCGAATGAGCGCGGTCCCTACAACGGCCTGGCGCGGGCCGAGCCGACGCTGCCGTCATCAGCCTATTGGGACATCGCGGCCTATCAGCGCGATCTCGAGGCCATCTGGTATCGCAACTGGCTGCTCGTCTGCCGCGAGGCGAAGCGCTCGCCGATCCGGCCGCCGATATCGACAACATCGTCGCCTTCGGTACCCAGGTGCTGGAGGAGGATGCTGATATCTGCGAGGTCAACCAGATGGGCCTGCGCTCGATGCGCCACAAGGCCGGCGTACTGATGCCCGAGGAATACGACCTGCACCGCTTCCACAACTGGGTGCGCGAGCGCCATGCGGCGCTCGCACATCAAAGCGATTTGGGCAGATAGCGCCAGGTGACGAAGCCGCAGGCCGCCGCTAGCAGGCCGAGTGTCGCGAAAACCGCGCCCAGGCCGAAAAACGCCAGCACGCCGGCCAAAGGCTTTCCGGCTTTGGCCTAAAGCAGGCCGATGCCGACCGGTACGAACGCGACGCAAGGCCCTGCTTCTTTTGACGGTGGCAACCGTGATAGTCGTCTTGCCGGGGCTGAACCAAGACAGCGAGACCATGACAATCGACACGCCTAGCGCAGCCGTTCAGGATCAACCGAAGTCGAAGCGCATCGCCGTTATCGACATTGCACGCGGCATCGCTTTGCTTGCCATGGCGAGCTATCATTTCACCTGGGACCTCGAATTCTTCGGCTACACCGATCCCGGCCTCACCGCCTTCGGCTGGTGGAAAATCTACGCGCGCTGCATCGCCTCGAGCTTCCTGTTCCTGGTCGGCATCAGCCTCTATCTCGCCCATGGCAAGAAAATCCGCTGGACCGGCTTCTGGAAGCGCTTCGCCATGGTTGCCGGGGCCGCGCTCGCAATATCGCTGGTCACCCGCGTCGCCACGCCCGACGGCTTCATCTTCTTCGGCATATTGCACGAGATCGCGCTCGCCAGCCTGCTCGGCCTGGCGTTCCTGCGCCTGCCGCCGCTGCTGACGCTTGCCGTGGCGGCCCTCGCTATCGCTGCGCCTTTCTACTTGCGATCCGAAACGTTCGATCATCCGGCTTTGTGGTGGGTCGGCCTGTCGGCGACCAACCCGCGCTCCAATGACTACGTTCCGCTGCTGCCCTGGTTCGGCGCCGTACTTGCCGGCATCGCGGTTACCACGCTCGCCGCCACCTCCGGCGCGCTGACGCGGCTGTCGGCCTTGGCGCCCGGCCGCTGGGCAAATCCGCTGGTCTTCATCGGCCGGCACAGCCTTGCCTTCTACCTGATCCATCAGCCGGTGCTGATCGGCTCGGTCTGGCTGTTTTCGCAATTCATGCCGGCGCAGGCCGAAACCAGGGAGGTGAGTTTTCTGAAATCCTGCCAGATATCCTGCGAGCAGGCACGCGACACCGAGTTCTGCTCCAGCTATTGTGCCTGCATGCTGGACACTCTCCAGGGCGAAGCCTCGCTTGACCGGCTCTACAGCGACGACCAGTCCCCGGAGTGGAAGGCGCATATTGGCGAGCTCGCCGGCACCTGCACCGCCCAAACCGAGGCGGCGGAACCGGGAACGCGCTAATCGAGGGAGGACAATAATGAGCGACAGTCACCCGAAACCCGTGCAGCAAAATCCTGGGCAGCCGAAGCTGGGGCACATCCCATGGCCGCCGCTGATCTATATCGCTGCCATCATCGTCAGCGTCGCGCTAGGGCTGTTCTATCCGCTGCCGTGGATCGGCGATCTTCTCGGCGACATCCTGTTCGCCGCCGGCCTTGTGGGGTTGGTGGCGGTTGCCGCGCTCTGGTTCACGGCAATCCGCACCATGATCCGCGCCAAGACGACGCTCAACCCGAACGGCGTGCCTGACCATCTGGTGACCACCGGACCCTTCGCCGTCAGCCGCAACCCGATCTACCTCGCCAACACGCTGCTGCTGGTCAGCCTCGCCTTTGTCACTGGGATCGCCTGGTTCCTGCCGTTGGCGGTCATCGCGGCGTTCCTGACGCAGAAGCTGACGATCGAGAGCGAGGAGAAGGTGCTGACGGCCAAATTCGGTAAGAAATACCGGGACTACGCCAAAAGGGTGCGGCGCTGGATCTGAGCCGAGGCTGACATCGGCTTAGGTGGTGACGCCGAGCTCCACCAGCCGCTCGACGCAGGATTCCTCGGCCTGGTCGAGCTCGGCCAGCGTCTCTTCGAGGTCGCGGCGTTTCTGGCGCAAATCCTCGCGCTTTTCCTCGATGCGCTTGATCATCAATTTGAGTTGGCCGACCTCGCCGGGCGGCTCCCTGTACATCTGGATGATTTCGCGGATCTCGTTGATCGAGAAGCCGAGCCTCTTGCCGCGCATGATCTGGCGGATGAGATGCCGGTCCGACGGACGGAACAGCCGAGTGCGGCCGCGTCTTACCGGCTGCACCAGCCCTTCGTCCTCATAGAAGCGCAACGTCCGCGTCGACACGTCGAATTCGCGGGTCAGCTCCGTGATCGAATAATATTCCCGCATCGTCACTCCAATGCCCCGGCCACGCCGCGAGTTCCAACTGGCCGGCGCCGCCGGCGCCCAGGCGCGTACCAGAATCGGCGGACAAGGCACCTTTCAAAGCCTCGCATGGCATTTACGTAAAAGTCAATTGAGGTGACGTTCAGCGCACGCCGAACCACCATGTGGCGAGCCCGAGAAAGGCAAAGAAACCGACGACATCGGTGACCGTGGTGACGAAAACCGCCGAAGCCACAGCCGGATCGATCTTGAAGCGGTCGAGCAGCAGCGGGATAAGGATGCCCGCCAGAGCCGCCACGAACATATTGATGATCATCGCAGCCGCAATGATGCCGCCGAGATTGCGATCGTGGAACCAGGCAGCAGCGACGAGGCCGATCAGGATGGCAAAGATGATGCCGTTGATGAAGCCCACCCCGATTTCGCGGCGGATGATGCGGCCGGCATTGTAGATGTCGAGGTCCCTGGTCGCCAGCGCCCGCACCGTGACCGTCATGGTCTGCGAGCCGGCATTGCCGCCCATGCCGGCGACGATCGGCATCAGCACCGCCAGCGCCACGATATGCTCGATGGTGCGGTCGAACAGGCCGATCACCGAGGCCGCCAGGAAAGCCGTCAAAAGATTGACCAGCAGCCAGGGCACGCGCGAGCGCGAGGTCGAAAAGATGCTGTCCGAGAGTTCTTCGTCGCCGACGCCGCCCATGCGCAGCAGATCTTCCTCGGCCTCCTGCTGGATGACGTCGACGACGTCGTCGATGGTCAGCACGCCGACCAGCCGCTCGTTCTCGTCGACGACGGCGGCGGACAGAAGATCGTATTGTTCGAATTCGCGTGCCGCCTCCTCCTGGTCCATGGTGGCCGGGATGGCATGCCTGGTCTCATGCATGACCTCTTCGACCTTGACCGAGCGCTTGGTACGCAGGATCTGGTCGAGGTCGATGGCGCCGAGCAGCTTGAAGCTCGGATCGATGACGAAGATCTGGCTGAAACGGTCGGGAAGATTGTTGTCCTCGCGCATGTAGTCGATGGTCTGGCCGATCGTCCAGAACGGCGGCACCGCGACGAACTCGGTCTGCATGCGGCGGCCGGCGGTCTCTTCGGGATAGTCAAGCGAACGCCGCAGCCTGATCCGCTCGGTGAACGGCAGCTGCGACAGGATCTCGTCCTGGTCCTCCTGGTCGAGGTCTTCGAGAATGTAGACCGCGTCATCGGAATCGAGATCCTGCACCGCCTGGGCGATCTGCGCATTGGGCAGACTGTCGACGATGTCGCGGCGGATCGCCTCGTCAACCTCGGTCAGCGCGGAAAAATCGAAATCCTTGCCCAGCAATTCGACCAGCGCGCGTCGCTGTTCCGGGTGCAGGGCCTCGAGCAGGTGGCCGAGTTCCGACTGGTGCAGATCGTCGACTTCGCGCTTCAGCGTCAGCGTATCGCGATCGGCGATCGCGGCACCGATCTGGGCGAGGAACGACGACAGGATGACGCCGTCCTCGTCATAGATGTCGGCGCGGCGCTCCTCGGCCGCCCTGGCGCCGGTCATCTGTTCGTCCTGGCCTTCCACCAGCGCCTCCCGCCATCGGATTTCCGGATAAGGTGCCTGTCAGGTCTAGACCATGATCCTGAAAAGTGGAAACCGGTTTTCCGAAAAGATCATGGCCAAACACAAAGATGGAGCGGGGCACGATTTGGCTTGAGAGTGCGCCGGCCTAAGGCGCAAACTGGGCACGATGACGGTGATCAGTGGCTCGATAATCTATACTTGCCATCAGGATCAGCCTGCCCTGTCTGGGGACCACGATCAGGTCAGCGCCCGACGGCAAACAGCGTGATTAGCTCTGAGAAGATGCCGGCGGCTGATGTCTCGAGGATCTCCGGGCGGTGGGCACTTACGGTCTGGCGCGCCATGGCTTGCCAACAGCGGGCCGGCCCCTACTTCTCCCTGCAAACCAAAATCGCCCTGTCTCCCTTTTCTGCGTCCACATGCCGCATAAGCATGCGCAAAGAAAATAGAAACAAGTGGTGCGTAAACGCCAAAAAATGTCGCCAAATTATGGCCTACTAAATTACATGTGCGTCGAATTTACGCAAGGTAAGTCGAATATTACTATCGCTGACGAATATTTGATCATTGTGTACGCTTGAAGAATCTGTCGGATCGTGAAAAATGTATATCCATGACAAACCATCCGTTGATAGTTTCCTATTTTACACCGGGGACAGCATACGAGACGCGTGCTGCGCGGCTTAAGGCTTCTGTCGACCGGCTTGGCTTGGAGAGCAGGATTGAACCTCGGGCCGCCAAAGGCAGCTGGGTAGAAAACTGCGCGCAGAAAGCAATTTTCGTCAAGGAAGTGCGCGAGAGGGAGAGACGTCCCATTCTATGGGTCGACGCTGACGCCATTATTCGGCGCCCACTCCTTGAGCTGGTGGACTGCTCGGCCGACCTTGCGTTGGTGAAACGGAACGGCTGGCATTTTTCAGGCGGTCAGATATTTTTCGCGCATACGGCGGGCGCAGACACGGTCATCGACATTTGGTGTAGGTACTGCGAAAAATTTCCGCACATTTATGATCAGGTTTCTCTCGGCTACGCATGGTGGGATACGGCTCTCACCCCCAATCCACCGACCGTGCAATGGCTGAATGAGGCCATCTTGCAAATAGAGGAGCGCCGGCTTCTCAACAGGCTTTCGCGGAAGCTGTTCTCGAAGGCTGCAATCCTCCACAAACAGGAGAGCCGGCAGAGCAGAGAACTGCAGACGGTGCCTGAGAAAGAGCCTTTCCGCTCCAAACATCTCCCCGATTGGTGGAAAGGGGCAGCGCGGAAAAACCAGCCGTTTCCGATTTCTCGGGACCAGCGCCTGGAACTTGGGCTCGGTTGAGAATGACGCCCCTATAACGGCGAGCGATCGCCGAGAACGGTATCCGATAAACACCGCCCTCCTAGCGACACTCCGACACACTGCCCTTCACGCTCTCAGGTGATGGGAAACAGACGTGGCCGACAGTACGAAGGGCTCGCTCGATATCGGGTGCGGACTGTTGAAGAGGCCAGCCTCCTAATCAGGCGGCGTGGCCCTTGGCCTCAGCCGCATAGCGGTCCAGGAGACCGCTCCAGCCACCCTCCGATTCGAAGGCCTCGCGCATCGCCTCTGCGGTTTCGCCCATGTTCTCCAGAAGCCTGTGCTCGAGTTCCACGCGCGTCGCGTTCTCGCCGAGCGCGACAAAGCGTATCTCGACTTCGGTCAGCAATGCCGGATCGTAGCGCCAGCCGGCTCCAATGCGCCAGGCGAGCGTCAGCCTCGACGGCGGATCCCAGGCGAGAACCTCGCCCCAATCGCATTGTGACCCATCCTCGCCGATCTCGTACCAGCGGCCGCCGGCTTTCGGTTCGATCACCGCGGTCGTCAGGGCGGATTTGCCGATCGAATGCGAAGCCGGCCACCAGCGCCCGAATCCTGTGGTGAACACATCGAACGCCTTGTCGAGCGGCACCTCCACGGTCACCGACTTCCTGACCGGCGCGGGCTTGATCATGGTCGTCATTTCCTCTTCTCCTTGCTGTTGTCGACTTCCCGTTTGAAGGCGTCGAGCGCATCGCCCCACATGCGGTCGAGCCAGGCACGCATCTCGCCGAGCCCATGCGGGTCGAGATGATAGATGTTGCTGGCACCTTTCGGCTCTGCGCGGACCAGCCGGGCTTCCTTCAAGACCTTGAGGTGCTGCGATACCGCCGGCTGCGAGACCGGAAGCACTCGCGTCAGATCTATGACCGAGCGTGGCCGATCGGCGATGAGCTCGAACACCTTGCGGCGCGTCGGATCGGCCAAGGCCACCATTCCTGCATAATCATAAATCATGACTTATGATAAGCTAAAACTTATGATACGTCAACCGAGGGCGTGGCGGCCCGTGTTCAAGCAACCGGCCGGCTCGGCCCCGAGGCTCCGGGGCAATTCCTTCACGCGGGGGCATGGACAGCGATGCGGATGCAAGACTGCTCAGGGAATCGATCCACCGCATGCGGGCCGGCCGGCAAATGTCGACCACCGGCGAAAAGTAAACCTGGCAGCAAGGTTTTTACCTTACCGGTGTATGTGTCTCTCCGGCGAAACGTTAAGAACAGGTAAATTGGTTTGGCCCTAACCACGGAAGCCTCTCGCTACAGGCCCTCCGCCATATGGCAATTGCGCCTCTCCTTGTTCATGGCGACATACGTTTTAGGCGCATCTGCATTATATCCAGAAATATTCTATACGTCCGCCTTAATCTATTCTCACAAGTTTCTTGTTGGCATTCCGGTGTTGTTTATCGGCGGCGTCTGCTGTGCCGCGCTAATCCATGGCCGGCGGCAACCGGTTCGCTACGCACTGGATTTGGTTCAAGGGCGCTGGCGCGGTTGTCTGCTGGTGCTGCTGTTCTTCTTTGCCAGCTTGACCGCGTTCTCTACCTACAAGATCGCCATCCCGTCCGTCGTCCCATACTATGCCGACAACTGGTTGGCCGACGCTGATGAATGGCTGCACGGGATGCCGCCATGGGAGATCGTCCATAAGCTCGACAGCAACAATTGGTCGTTCGTCGTCTTCAACAGCTATGAAGTCATTTGGTTTTACCAGTGGTTCGGCGCCATCCTTTTCGTGTCGCTCTGGTCGGACGAGATTGCCCGCATCCGCTATCTCTGCGCAGCAGCGCTGACGTTGTCCGTCCTCGGAACGGTCTTGGCCGTGGCGCTGGCATCGGTCGGACCGGTTTACTACCACCACTTTGTCGGCGTGGATCGCTTCCACGGATTGAATGTGGCCTTGGACAGGCTGGACCATAGTTACATGGTGCGGGAACCCGCGGCATATCTCCTGATGGCTTACCAAAGCGGCCGGCCAAGTCTTGGCGGCGGCATCTCGGCCATGCCAAGCATGCATGTCGCCTTTGCCGCATTGAACGCCTATTTGCTGTCATCGATCAATCGCTGGGTTGGCGTTCTGGGTTGGACCTTTGCAGCCCTGATCCTGTACGGATCGGTGTTCACCGGCTGGCACTATGCCGTGGACGGCTACGCATCGATCGTTGTTGTATCGGTGATCTGGTGGGCGACCGGACGCCTGGTGCGCGAATAGTTATGTGCGCTTGTCGATAGATGGCCATGCCTGCCGATGGCCACTTCGCATAAGCCAAACTCGCGACCGCAATCAGGCAAAAAGCACGTGCCCCGACATGGACGCTCCCTGCCGTGCTCGAATTTCAACGGGCAAGAGATTCCGCTTTCGAATTTAATGGTGCGGTCGAGATGCAGCGCCGCAACGCCTCCCGCGTTGATTTTAAGCCATTTTTCTACGATTCTGTGGCGACCTGTATTGAGGATGGTTCGGCAGCGGCAAAGCATGTAGTTCCAGCCAGCCACCATCGGCAGGCAGCTGGCAGCCTTGCCATCACATCCTCCTCTGACGAACACCTAGTACGGTCAACCCTTAGCTGCCGCGCCGCGCCGCTCGAGCGCGGTCTTGCGGATGGTTTCTGCGATCTCCGGGCTGCTGCTGCACAGCATCTGGAAATCCGCCGAGTGTAGCGACAGGAGTGAGACCACCGTTGTGGCGCTGACGGTCGCCGAGCGCGGTTCGCCGGTGATCAGCGCCATCTCGCCGAAGAAGGCGCCAGGGCCCAGATCCACCGGGTTCGGCGTCGCGACGCTGACGCGCCCCTCCACGACGAAGAACATCTGGTCACCGGTCTCGCCATTGCGGCAGATCACAGCGCCCGCCGGCACGATGCGAGGTCGTAATGCGCGCACGATCTCGACTAGTGTGGCCGGGCCGAGCTTCTGAAACAACGGCACGGCGGCGACCAATTGCCAATTGCGGACGAAATCCTCGCGACGGACTTCTTGATAAAAGCCGGTGGCAAGAATGCCAGCCCAGAGCGCGAAGATGCCGATGCCACTCATCATGACCGCCCCGGCAAGGACGCGGCCGGCGAAGCTTTCCGGAATAGCGTCGCCATAGCCGGTGGTGGACAGCGTGACCACCGCCCACCACATTGCCTGGGGGATGCTGCCGAACTGTTGCGGTTGGACGTCGCGCTCGATGACATAGGCTGCGAGCGCAAAACCGAAAAGAACGATGCCGAAGACCGTGGCGACGCCGATCAGGTTGCGCGCTTCGTTGGTCAGGATTCTGCCCAGCAGCGGGAAGAAAGTTGAGTCGCGCAGCGGTTTCAGCAGCCAGACAGCACAGTAGAGGCTCCGGTCGGGCGTGCCGACGAGCAGAAATGCGGCGAGTGGAACCAAAACCGCGAGCACATCAATGGCGATTGCCGGCGTCCTGTCCCGAACGTCTCCCGCCCGGCGCTTGAGCAGTTTCTCGGCCAATTCCAGGAGATAGACGCCCCAAATGACCGCCAGCACGGCAGCCAAAGCCAGTCTGCTTCGTCCGGACAGGTCCGGTGTCGTGAGCGTAGCCACCGCCACAAGCCCAGTCGCAGCCAGCACCGCGTTGAGCGGCGCGTAAATTCTTAAGAAAGGCAGTACCGACATTCTATGCCCACGAGCGGATACTACCCGCCAGAATAGGATGCCTTCAAGGCAAGCGCAAAGGTGCTTATTTTCGCTGCGATCGTCGCTGGACCATAGGCCATGAACCATCCGATCAGCGTCGAGATCGAGCTGCCCCTCGAACCACACCCAGCGCCGGCTCGTTCTCGGTTGGACCTTTGCAGCCCTGATCCTGTACGGATCGGTGTACACTGGCTGCCACCATGCCGTGAACGGCTACGCATCGATCGTTGTTGTATTTGTGATCTGGTGGGCAACCGGACGCTTGGTGCGCGAATAGTTTGCACGCCAACCGCATAGATGGCTCCGCGCGCCGATTGCTTCTTCACTGGGCCACATTCGTGATCGCAACCAGGCAAAAAGCCTCGCGCCCCGACAAGGACGCTCCCCGCCGTGCTCGAATTCAACGGGTTAGAGGTTCCGCTTTCGAATTTAATGGTGCGGTCGAGAAGACTCGAACTTCCACGGGTTGCCCCACAGCGACCTCAACGCTGCGCGTCTACCAATTCCGCCACGACCGCACGTGGTAGGAGCCGGAACCAACCGGCCCGCGGCGTGTAGCAAATCGTTTCCGGTGAAACAAGTGCGCGGCCAGCAATAATCGGCCGGACATCGGCATAACTGTTCAAGGGCCGAACGTGCCGGAACTGGACGTTTGTACCGATTGCCGCCATATGAGTGGCGAGACGAGATATCATGACAGAACGCAGCCAGATCGCCACGTCGTTCCTGCCCTTGCCCGGCTCGGCGCCGGTCGAATGGCGCATCGAGCCCGGGCTCACCGCCTATCCCGATGCGCTCGCCGTAATGGAGGCGCGCGCCGAGGCAATCCGCAGCGGCGGCGCCGGCGAGATGGTCTGGCTGGTCGAGCACCCGCCGCTCTACACCGCCGGCACCAGCGCCCGCATCGAGGACCTGATCGAGCCGGACCGTTTCCCGGTCTTTGCCGCCGGGCGTGGCGGCGAATACACCTATCATGGGCCGGGCCAGCGCGTCGCCTACGTCATGCTCGACCTGAAGCGGCGGCGCGAGGATGTCCGCGCCTTCGTCGCCGCACTCGAACAATGGATCATCGGCTCGCTGGCCGCCTTCAACGTACGCGGCGAACGCCGCGAGGACCGCGTCGGCGTCTGGGTGGTTCGGCCGGACCGCCCCGCTTTGCCCGACGGCTCGGCGGCCGAGGACAAGATCGCCGCCATCGGCATCAGGCTGAGGCGCTGGGTGAGCTTTCACGGCATCGCCATCAATGTCGAGCCGGACCTTAGCCATTTCAGCGGCATCGTGCCGTGCGGCGTCCAGGATCACGGCGTCACCAGCCTTGTCGACCTCGGCCTTCCCGTAACCATGGCCGACCTCGACCTGGCGCTGAAATCCGCTTTCGAGGACGTGTTCGGGCCCGCCGCGGTGTCGCCTGTCGAAGTATCCCGCAAGGCCGGCTGAAACACTCGCCCAATGCCTGCGCCAATATGCGAAGGCGGCCCTCGCTCATCAGCATCGAGCCCGCCCTTGAGCTCAATCCTCACATCGCGCCGATCCAGATTGCCATGGAAATGAGGAACGTGCTCATGCACACCAGCGAGACGACATCCTGAACAAGATCGGTCATAACTCTCTCCTGTTGTTAGTATGTTCGTATTTTGTTCTAATTTTGTTCGAATGTCAACGATCGCAGTCCGGGCGTCACCGGAATTTGCGCCCGGTCAATTCGACAGGGTTAAGAAAGGGTTGAGAGGGAAATGCCGAGCGTTTCGCGGCCGACAGGCGCGCGAAAGCGGCGGGACGGCGCACGGCAGCTCGCAGGCCGTCATCGCCTCAATTGCAGCGCACTCTAAAGCGGCACGACCTTGCCGTCGGCCAGCGTCACGCGGCGGTCCATGCGCGAGGCGAGCTCGTGATTGTGGGTGGCGATGAGCGCCGCCAGGCCCGATTGCCGGACCAGTGCTGCCAGCGCCTCGAACACATAGGAAGCGGTCACCGGGTCGAGATTGCCGGTCGGCTCGTCGGCCAAAAGCACCAGCGGCGCATTGGCGACGGCACGCGCAATGGCGACCCGCTGCTGCTCGCCGCCGGAGAGCTCGGAGGGGCGATGCTGTGCCCGCTTGCCGATCTGCATATAGTCGAGCAATTGCGCCGCCCGTTCGGCCGCCTCCTTGCGCGGCAGCCCTTTTATCAGCTGCGGCATCATGATGTTTTCCAGCGCAGAAAACTCAGGCAACAAATGATGGAACTGGTAGACGAAGCCGACGTCGTTGCGGCGGATCGCCGTGCGTTCGTCGTCGGAAAGCCGGCCGCAGGCGCGCCCCGCCAGGATCACGTCGCCGGCGTCCGGTCGCTCCAGCAGCCCGGCGGTGTGGAGCAGCGTCGACTTGCCGGTGCCCGACGGCGCCACAAGCGCCACCATCTCGCCACGCTTCAGCGAAAAATCGGCGCCGTTCAGGATGGTCAGCTTGCGCGGCCCCTGCACATAGTGCCGCTCGACGCTCTTCAGCTCGATAATGGCCTCGGCCGTCATTCGTACCTCAGCGCTTCGACCGGATCGAGCCTGGCCGCGCGCCACGCCGGAAACAATGTCGCCAGGAACGACAGCGCCAAAGCCATGAGAACGACCGAGATCGTCTCGCTGGCATCCATGCGGGCCGGCAGCTGGCTGAGGAAATAAAGCTCGGGATTGAACAGCCGCTCGTTGGCCAGCCAGGAGAAGAACTGGCGGATGCGCTCGACGTTGAGGCAGATCACGATGCCGAGCAGCACGCCGGCGATGGTGCCGACAACGCCGATCGCAGCCCCGGTCATCAGGAAGATGCGCAGGATCGCGCCGCGCGTGGCGCCCATGGTGCGCAGGATGGCGATGTCGTGGCCCTTGTCCTTCACCAGCATGATCAGGCCCGAAATGATGTTGAGCGCCGCCACCAGCACGATCAGCGTCAGGATCATGAACATGACGTTGCGCTCGACCTGCAGCGCGTCGAAGAACGTCTTGTTACGCTCCCGCCAATCGACAAGGCTGATCGGCCGCTGCGCCGCCTCTTCGACCTTCGGCTTCAGCGCGTCGATATTGTCGGGATTGTCGGCGTAGATCTCGATCGTCTGCGCCCTTCCGTCCATGTTGAAGTAAAGCTGCGCTTCCGAAAACGGCATGTAGACGATGGAACTGTCATATTCCGACATGCCGACCTCGAAGATCGCGGTTATCGGATAGCCTTTCATGCGCGGCGTCGTGCCGAGCGGCGTGATGTCGCCCTCGGGCGAGATCAGCGTGATGGTATCGCCGAGCACAAGGCCGAGATTTTCGGCCATCCGGCTGCCGATGGCGACGCCTTCGCCGGTGTCGAAGCCGACGATCGAGCCCTCCTTGATGTTGTTGGCGACTATGGTGATCTTGCCGAGATCCTCGCCGCGTATGCCGCGCACCAGCGCGCCGGTGCCGCCGCCGACATTGCCTTGCGCCAGCACCTGCCCGTCGATCAGCGGGATGGCGTATTTGACGCCGGGCACGCCGTTGATGCGGCCAGCGACCTGGGCATAGTCCTCCAGCGGCATGTCGAGCGGCTGCACGATCAGGTGCCCGTTGACGCCTAGGATGCGCGTCAAAAGTTCGGCGCGAAAGCCGTTCATGACTGCCATGACGACGATCAGCGTGGCGACGCCCAGCATGATGCCGAGGAAGGAGATCGAGGCGATCACCGAGATCACCGTCTCCTTGCGACGCGAGCGCAGATAGCGCCACGCCACCAAGCGTTCGAAGCCGGAAAAAGGCCCGGCGCCCGATGGTCTTGCTGCCGCCGCTTCGTTCATGCGGCGGCACCGAAACGCTTTTTCACGTCGCCGATCGGCAGCGTCTCGCGCTCGCCGGTCCTGCGGTTCTTGATCTCGACCTCGCCGGCGGCGACACCACGCGGCCCGACGATCACCTGCCACGGAAGCCCGATCAGATCGGCGGTGGCGAACTTGCCGCCCGGCCGCTGGTCGGTGTCGTCGTAGAGCACCTCCTTGCCGGCGGCGACAAAAGCGGCGTGCAGCTCGCCGCAGACGCGATCGCATTCGGCATCGCCAGCCTTCATGTTGATCAGGCCGACATCGAACGGCGCCACCGCTTCCGGCCAGATGATGCCGTTTTCGTCATGGCTGGCTTCGATGATCGCCGCGACCAGCCGCGACGGGCCGATGCCGTAGGAACCGCCAGAAACGAAATGATCCTTGCCGTCCGGGCCGGTCACCTTGGCACTCATCGGCTTGGAATATTTGTCGCCGAAATGGAAGATATGCCCAACCTCGATGCCGCGCGCAGAGACCCGGTCGCCGGTCGGCACCTTCTCCCATGCCGCCTCGTCATGCATCTCGTCGGTGGCGGCATAGGGCGTCGTCCACGTCTTGACGATGGCGCCGATCTCGGCGTCGTTCGAAAAATCCGTGTCTGCGCTGGGCACTGCCAGCGAAAGATAATCACGGTGGCAAAACACCTGGCTCTCGCCGGTGTCGGCCAGGATGATGAACTCATGGCTGAGGTCGCCGCCGATCGGCCCGGTGTCGGCGCGCATCGGGATAGCCTGCAGCCCCATGCGCGTAAACGTCCTGAGATAGGATACGAACATGCGGTTATAGGCGGCCTTGGCGCCTTCATAATCGAGGTCGAAGGAATAGGCGTCCTTCATCAGGAACTCGCGCGAACGCATGACGCCGAAGCGCGGGCGCACCTCGTCGCGAAACTTCCACTGGATGTGATAGAGATTGAGCGGCAGGTCCTTGTAGGACTTGACATAGGAGCGGAAGATCTCGGTGACCATCTCCTCGTTGGTCGGCCCGTAGAGCATATCGCGGTCTTGCCGGTCCTTGATGCGCAGCATCTCCTTGCCGTAGTCTTCATAGCGGCCGCTTTCGCGCCACAGCTCGGCCGATTGGATGGTCGGCATCAGGATTTCGAGTGCGCCGGCGCGATTCTGCTCCTCGCGAATGATCCGGCAGACCTTGTCCAGCACCCGCTTGCCGAGCGGCAGCCAGGAAAAGCTGCCCTGCCCCTGCTGGCGGATCATGCCGGCGCGCAGCATCAGCCGATGCGAGACGATCTCGGCCTCGCGCGGATTTTCTTTGAGGATGGGCAGGAAATAGCGCGACAAACGCATGAACTGGTCCGTGAGAGAGGATGGCGGCGCCGGAATCGGCGCAGCGCAGGCTTGCTTGCCCCGGCTTCATAGCCATTTCATGGCGGAATGGAAACCCGGCCCAGGCGCTGCACAGGCGCCGCAATTGCCGCACGCGGCTTGCTGGGCGTTTCGCAAGCAACGCCTGCCGTACTATTGTGCACTGCAGCACGAGATTGCCTGTTTCTGGGCAAAATTCTTCGTGACATTTTCACCCGCCTTAGGCTAGTGTGCCCCCATAACCGAGAGGGTAGAGAAAAATCTGCCCTCCTACGCGGTCAAAGTCTTGGGAGGATGCGATCTAGGCGCGGTAACTCGCTGCCGCCGGACACCGGAAACAGATCGGACGCGTTTAAATTGCAAGGCCTCGCGCCTTGCATTTTTTTTGTGCAATCATCTGGTTAGCACGACAGATTATCAAACCACATGACGTTGCGTCAGCCCAAACCCGCCCCGGCCTTTACTTTGGGTTGACCTTGCTGGCTCAGCTTGATTTCAGAGCGTCGGCTAATGCATGTCGCGCAAAAGCGTGCAGCGGTTTTGCGATAACGACATGCATCAAACAAGAACTTAAAGCGCGTCCGATGAGGCCGGTCGAACGCGACGCGCTTTAGGCTGGGATAGTCGGACACGATAGGTAGCCGGCTAATGCGCTGGGCTCTGGTTGAAATCCGGCACGATGTGCGGGATGTCGTCGATACCGAGGCCAAGCCCTCTCGTGATGCCGTAGAAGATACCCATGAGGACCAGCGTGGCGATCGTCGTGCGCAGCGCGGCGCGCAGCATGTGCGGTCCGCGCGGTGCGCTCGGAACCGTGCCAAGCGTCACGTCCCGATCCTCGTCCTGCGTCCGCATGCTGAACGGCAGGACGGCGAACAACACCACCCACCATGTGGCGAAGAACAGGGCGATAAACGAAACCCAACTCATGCTTGCTCCAGTTCGACCAGCGTGCCGAAGAAATCCTTGGGGTGCAGAAACAATACCGGCTTGCCATGTGCGCCGATCTTCGGATTGCCGTCGCCGAGCACGCGCGCGCCGCTGGCCTTGAGACGGTCGCGCGCCGCAACAATGTCATCCACCTCATAGCAGACATGGTGCATGCCGCCGGACGGATTCTTCGCGAGGAATGCGGCGATCGGCGAGGCTTCGCCGAGCGGCTCGAGCAACTCGATCCTGGTGTTGCCGACATCGACGAACACCACCGTAACGCCATGCTCCGGCAGCGCCTGCGGCGCGGTCACGCGCGCGCCAAGCGTATCGCGATAGACCGCCGCGGCCGCGGCCAGATCCGGCACCGCAAGCGCGACATGGTTGAGACGTCCGAGCATAGAGTGCTCCCGGTTAGGGGAGTAGGGGAATAGGGAAGTACGGGAGTAGGGAAAACAAGTTTGGAGAGTGCAAACTATCTGTTCTTCCCTACTCCCCTACTGCCATACTCCCCTACTCCCTCATCTTGTGACGAACACCGTCACCAGCGGCTTCTTGCCCCAGGCTTCGTTGGCCGCGCCCCCCCCCGCCCCGGGCCCCCCCCCCAGGGGCCCGTGGGGGGGGTTTTGGGGGGGGGGGGGGGGGGGGGGCCCGGCGCCCGCTGGCGGGGGCCGAGAGAGCGGGGGT
>NZ_JAMYME010000015.1:0-134417 GCF_040318345.1 Mesorhizobium sp. M1169
CCTGAGGGCCTTGGCCGCCTGAGCACCGTCATGTGTCCGCCGCTCCGCTAAACACGGGGGCTGCGCGGCGGACACGCCGACGTCACCGCGATGCCACGCCATTTTGCAGAACTTGACGCACACAACTCGGGGCAGGGGTGGCGCCGACTTTGGTATCCGCATGAGGACGATCGTTACCTGATACCGAGCGGCACTTCGAACTGCCAAGCCGAGCGACCGGCTCCTTCCGGAATGGGAGGAAACGGAGAAGCCCGGCGGACTGCGTCGAGTGCGGCTTTGTCCAGCGCGGCAACACCCGAACTGCCCGTCAGCCTGGCTGACCGGACGCTGCCATTCGAGCCGACGGTAAAGGCAACGGTTGCTGTGCCGGTGGCGCGTGTGCGTGTCGAATGGAAGGCCCGCACCAGTTTTGACCTGATCTTGCCGGGATAGTTCGTGACGGCTGCATTGCCGATGCCTGATTTGCCGCCTCTGCTGGCGGTCAGGATCTTGCCGTCCTTCCTGCCGTCGGCCATGCCGCGCGCGACATCCGTTTCGTCACGGCCGCCGGAGCCGGCTTTTTTCTTCTTGGTGTCGGCTTTGGCCGCAGCCTTGCCCGCCTTCTTGCGCAGGGCCGGCTTTTCAGGCTCGTTTGGTTCGGCCTTCCTGGCCGGCTTGTTCTTTGCGGTTGCCTTCTTCGGCTGCCTGGGCTCCGGCCTGTCCGGCTTCGGTTCTTCCGCCGCGCCGACTGTCTCGGTCGTCTGAACTGTTTCGGCTGGCTTCGGATCGGCTGGTGCCGGTGCGCTTCTCTCGGCAGGCTCGGCCGTTTCGGCCGCGCTGACTGGCGGCGGCACGGCATTGCCGTCGGCAGGCACCAGCCTGTCGGTCGCAAGAATGTCGGGCGACGGGTCCTGGCGCGCCGGCTGGACAGTTTGCGCAGGCTCGGCCCGGTCGGCAACGGCAGCGATTTCCGTGGCGGCCTCGCTGACCGGCTCCACCACTTCTTTGTCCGATGTCTCCGCCGCATTGGTGACCGGCTGGAGCGTCTCCTCTGCCGCGGCCGCCTGCGCCTCGACCGTTTCGACCGGCTTGGCGTCCAGCATGGTCACCATCGTCACGTTGGCCACGTCCGGGTCGTCTGCGACATCGCCGGCCGCCTGCTGCGGGTCGGCGCCGAGCAGCATTTCGCCTTGCTGGTCGGCACCTTCGATGCTTGGCCGGTCGTCCGGCAGCGTGAGAAAGGCCAGCGCCACGGCTACGTGGAATGCGCAAGAGCAGGCGATCGCCACCGTCCAGTTGCGGCGCCGCCGCGTCTGTCGTGCCTGCCGCAATGGCTCCGCAGGCACCGTCGGCAAGTCGCCGTCGGCATCGGCGATGTAACTGTCTTCCGGCCTGTCGCGCAGCGAAACACGCAGCGCCTCGCGCGGGATGGCGAAGTCCGGATCGTCCGGCTCCGGCGGCAGGAAACCGGCTAGTGGCCACGCCACGGCGTTTCGCGCGAATGCGGGTTCCGGTCCCAAAATTCAGACCCCGAAGGCGATGCCGGTCCTGGTCTGCGTCGTCAGCCCGCGCATGCAGGCATTCGGCTCGGCGCCGGCGCATTCCGTGGCGCTGTTGATCAACACGCGGCTGACCTTGCCGCAATCCGTGCCGGCAAGATCGAAACGCGTCACCTTGGTCTTGCCTGCGGGCAGCTCCTTGAAGTCGAGCACGGTCAGCCGCTCGACGACGCCGGCCTCGTTGAACAATGCGATCTCGAATGCCGCCTTGGAAAGGTCGGCGCCGAGATTGTTGGTGACCACGAAGGTCAGGCGGCAGCCCTTGTCGGAGGGCTGCGCGCCGTTGAGCTCGAGGATCAGCGCCGGTGCTTGCTGTTGTGTCCACGCTGGAGCCGCCGCAAGCAATATTGCCAGCACCGCGGCGAACAGACGAAGGGATGCCGTCATGCCTTTCATTGTCTCAGCCTCCAAACCTCATGGTCGCCGCCAGCTTCAGGGTGACGCCTGGCTCGTAGACAACACTGGTGGTTGATGCGTTCAGCGGGTTGGCGTATTTGACGTCGAACAGATTGTCGGCGCGGAAATCGACCTTGAAATTGTCGGTTGCCTGGTAGCTGGCGAAGGCATTAACCAGCGTGTAGTCCTTGGCGACGGCGTTGCCCTGCGGCTTGCCGTTGTATTGCACCTCGCCGCCGACGGTCAGCCTGTCCTCGAGGAAGCGAAAGCCGAGTTGCCCGGTGACCTGGGAGGAAGGGACGGTGACAAGGTCCGCCCGTTCGCCTTCATAGGAAATCGTATGGCCGTCGGTGAACGACGCCGAAAGCCCGGCAAAGCCCCAGGCGGCATCATAGACGCCCTCCATCTCGAAACCGTGGATCTTGGCCTTGGCGAAGTTCTGATACTGGAAGCAGATCGGGATGCCCGGGCCGAACGGGCAGCCGCTGGTCGGGTCGAACGGTGATAGCGTTACGCCATCAATGTAGTCGTCGACGTTGTTGTTGAAATAGGCCGCCTTCAGCCGCAGCGCGTCATCAGCCTCGATGACGCCGTTGGTGCTGTAATTGACGCCAAACTCCACGGTCTTGCCGGTTTCGGGCTTGAGATTGGGATTGGGGAGGAACGGGAAGCTGACGCCGGCTGGATGGTTGCCGCTGATCAGGGTCTCCGACAGCGACGGAGAACGATAGCCTTCAGCGTAGGTGCCGTAGAATTGCAGCCCGGAAAGGCTGGCGCTCTCGAAGGGCGAAATGCCCACTGTGATGCGTGGCGACAGCCGGTCGCCAGAGGTTTCGCCGACATCGCTGTCAAGCTTGTAGCTGTCGTAGCGCAGCCCGGCGATGATCTCGAGCCAGTCCCAGGTGAGCTTGTCCTGAACGTAAGCGCCGGAGACGTTCCTGTTGCCCGAGGGCGTATAGAAGCTGTCGCCGCCCGCCGTGCCGCCTGTCTCGACATCGTCGCCAACCCAGTCGCCGCCATAGGTCAGCTCATGCGCAATGCCGACGGCCTCGAATCTCGACGTGTTCCAAATGTCGATGCCGGAGGTGCCGATGTCGAACGTCGATTTCGAACCCGCCGGCAAAACCACGGGCAGACCGGTGACCGGATCAAACCGGTTTTGCGCGACAAGGGTCGTCAGATCGAGCTTGGTCTTGTTGTAGGATGCGTTGATGTGGAGGTCGAGCCAGCTCTTGTCTTGGTCGGTGATGTTGTAGCGGGCCGTGAAGGTATTCGCCTTCAGGTCGGCGTCGTTCACCGGCGCGCTGCCGCTGGTCTCGGTCCATCCGTCGTTCGAGCCGATCCAGCCCAGCTTCAGCTCGCTGTTTTCGCTGGGGCGGATGGTCGTCTTGAGGAGGCCGCTCAAGACGTCGAAGCCGGTGCCCGCTACAGTGTCGCCGCCGCCATGCTCGTAGTCGTCATAGTCGCGGTAGACGATATTGCCGAGCACGTCCCAGTTCTCGTTGATCCGATAGGCGCCGGTGGCGCTGGTGGTCCAGCCTTCGCCGTTGGTTTCGTAGCGCCCGGTCGCGGATGCCGCCCAGGTCTCGTCGGGCTTGAGGAAATCCTGCGCATCCTTGGTGTCGAAAAATACGACGCCGCCGATCGCCCCGGAGCCATAGGTGTTGGCGACCGGACCGCGGATCACATCGACGGATTTGATCAATTCGGGATCGATGTAGAAGGTCGATTGCGTGCCATGATCCGAGCGCTGGAAATTCTGGCGGGCGCCGTCGACGATGACGGAGACGCGGCCGAAGTCCTGCAGGCCGCGGATGTTGATGCTGGAACTGACACGCCTTGTGTCGGCCTGGACGGCGACACCCGGCACACCGAACAGCATTTCGTTGGGCGTCGTCGCCATGCGGCGCTCGAGCTGTTCCTCGTCGACATGGCTGGCTGAAGCAAGCGACTCGATCGCCGTCTCGCCGGTACGGCTGAGGATCAGGATCTTGTCGAGCAGTGTGGTACCCGCCGGGGCCGGCTTTACCTTTTCGGGCTGTTGAGACGGGTCAGTCTGCTGCTGGTCGGCTGCCGGTTGGGCGGCCTGCTGGGCGCCGGCCGGTGTGGCAAGCAGCGGGATCGCCGCCGCGCCGGCCAGCAACGCGGCCATTTTGCTTGTCATAGAACAATGTGTCAGGCCGCTGCCCGCCAGCCGTCCCCAATTCGCCAACCCCATGCTGCAGCTCCAAGAATCCATGTTCGATGCTGGCTGGCTTGGGGCTCGCTGGCATTTTTCATCGTGTCCGGCGTCTTAAATGTTGACTCATTTACTCCGGTATTGCACTGCTAGATAACATGATCATTCGAGTCAAGAATTGAATCGGCATTTCACGCAGGCGCCGCGCCAGATGCCCGGCACAGGAAAGGGATCGAACCAATGAACACGCACAATCCCAGCGACTTTCGCTATCGCGTCCGCCGTTCCGACGAAAATTCCGTCCGTTTCGACCGGGTCCAATCGGCCGTGAGAACGCTGTCCAGCAACACGCTGTTCCAGGGCGAGCACGAGATCGGCATCGAGCATCATGGTGCGCTGTACCGGCTGAAGATCACCCGGCAGGGCAAGCTCATCCTCAACAAGTAGGTGGCAGAAATGGACCAGCGCGTAAAACCCGCCCCGCACGAGATCCGGCGGGCACGGGCAGACAATCCGAAAATGCGCGAGCGCGACCTCGCCGCCCAGCTCGGTATTTCGGAGGCCGAACTGGTCGCCGCGCATTGCGGCGACGGCGTCGTGCGCGTCGAGCCGCGTGTCAACGACCTTTTGACTGGCCTCGAAGCTGTCGGTGAGGTGATGGCGCTGACCCGCAACGAAAGCGCGGTGCACGAGAAGATCGGCGTCTACGACAAGGTTGTCACCGGTAATCACAATGCCATGGTGCTCGGCGAAAATATCGACCTGCGTATTTTCCCAAAAGTTTGGGCGCACGGCTTTGCCGTGGAAAAGCGCGATGGCGCCGACATCCGCCGCAGCCTGCAGTTCTTCGACACCGCAGGCGAGGCGGTACACAAGGTGCATCTCAGGCCAGCCTCCAACCTCTACGCCTATCAGAAACTGGTGGCCGGGCTGGAATCGCCGAACCAGGAGCCGACGGTGGCGATTTCAGCGGGCACGGCTGACGAGACCGAGACTGCGGACAATTCGGCGAGCATCGACGATCTGCGCGACCGCTGGAGCCGGCTGACCGACGTGCACCAGTTCTTCGGCATGCTGAAGACACTGAAGATCAGCCGCCGACAGGCGGTGCGCATGGTCGGCCAGGACTACGCCTGGCTGGTCGACAAGGATGCAGTGAACGCCATGTTCAACCACGCCGCTGCCGGCGCCATGCCGATCATGTGCTTTGTCGGCAATCGCGGCTGCATCCAGATCCATTCCGGCCCCGTCGCCTCGATCAAGCCGATGGGACCATGGCTCAACGTGCTCGACCAGAACTTCCATCTGCACCTGCGGACCGACCACATCGATGAGGTCTGGGCCGTGCGCAAGCCGACCGGGGACGGCCATGTCACGTCGCTCGAAGTCTATGGCGCCGACGGCAAGATGATCATCCAGTTCTTCGGTAAGCGGCATGAAGGCGAAAGCGAGCGCGACGACTGGCGCTTTCTGGCCGAAAACCTGCCGCGTATCCCAAGCCCGACCGCAGCCTGAGGAAAACGACGATGGTTCTTGTCTCCAGGCTGGCATCGGTCTCCAGGTCGGCGCTTGGTCCTGCGGCCGCCGTTTTCCTGGCCTTCGCCGCGCTGATAACGGCTCAAGCCGCTGAGGGCATCGCGACTTTCGCCGATCGCTCGAGGATCGTGGCTATTGGTGGCTCGATCACCGAGATCGTCTACGCGCTCGGTGAACAGGATCGTCTTGTCGCACGCGATTCGACCAGCCGCTATCCGCAAGCGGCGGTGGAACTGCCGGATATCGGCTACATGCGCCAGCTGTCGCCGGAGGGTGTGCTGTCGGTCAAGCCGTCGGGCATATTGGCCCTGCGCGGCAGCGGACCGAAGGAAGCCGTCGACGTCTTGAAGAACTCAAGCATCCCGTTCATCGAGGTGACCGAGCGCTATGATAATCAAGGCATTCTCGAAAAGATCCACATCGTCGGCAAGGCGCTTGGCACCGAGGCCAAGGCCGATGCGCTGGCGGCCCAGATAGACGCCAAGCTGAAGGCAGCCGAAAAGCAGACCGCCTCGATCAAGGAGCGCAGGCGCATCCTGTTCGTGCTGTCGATGCAGGGCGGCAAGCTGCTTGCTGCCGGCAGCGACACCGCCGCCGACGGCATCATCAAGCTTTCGGGCGGCATCAACGCCATCGACGGCTTTGCCGGCTACAAGCAATTGTCGGACGAGGCAGTCATCACCGCCAGGCCCGACGTGATCCTGATGATGAACAACGCCGGGCCGGCCACCGCGGATGACGAATTGTTTTCGAACCCTGCCGTGGCTTCGACGCCGGCGGGTGCCGCCCGCAAGCTGATCCGCATGGACGGCGGCTATCTGCTCGGCTTCGGCCCGCGCACGGCCGACGCCATCCACGACCTCGCCGTCTCGCTCTATGGCGGCCAGGTCACGGATTGAGCGCGATGGCGGATCATTCGATCGCCGGTGCGGCGGGCATCATGGCGACGGCAGCCGAGGGTGATCGTTCGCGGCGCGCCCGCCTTGTCATCGTGCTGCTCTGCGTCGGGTTGACTATCGCCGCGATGTTGTCGCTGACCTCCGGCGCATCCGATGCCTCGGCCATCGGCGTCATGCATGATTGGCTGTTCGGCGCGTTGCCCGGCGACGCGGCATTGAGCGCCCGCGACCGCCTGATCATCCATGACATCCGTCTGCCGCGCGTTGTTCTGGGCGTGCTGATCGGCGCATCGCTCGCAGTCTCCGGTGCCGTCATGCAGGGGTTGTTCCGCAATCCGCTGGCCGACCCCGGCCTGATCGGCGTTTCGGCCGGATCGAGCCTCGGTGCGGTCGCCGTCATCGTGCTTGGCTCGACCATGCTGGCGCCGCTGACTTCGGCGCTCGGCACGATGGCTTTGCCGCTGGCTGCGTTCTGCGGCGGGCTGGCTACGACATTGCTGCTCTATCGGGTCGCGACACGGCAAGGCCAGACCTCCGTCGCCACCATGCTGCTCGCCGGCATCGCGCTGGCCGCGCTTGCCATGGCGCTGACCGGCATCCTGATCTTCATGGCCGACGACCGGCAATTGCGCGACCTGACCTTCTGGCAGCTCGGCTCGCTGGGCGGCGCAACCTGGCAGAAGATCGGCTCGGTCGGGCCGGTCATCGTGCTGGCGCTGGCGGCAATGCCGTTCCTGGCGCGCGGCCTCAACGCGCTGGCGCTCGGCGAGGCCACGGCCGGCCATCTCGGCATTCCGGTGCAGCGGCTGAAATACTCCGCGATTGTCGGCGTCTCGGCAGCGGTCGGCGCGTCGGTCGCCGTCAGCGGCGGCATCGGCTTCGTCGGCATCGTCGTGCCGCATTTGCTGCGCCTGCTGATCGGCCCCGACAACCGCTATTTGCTGCCGGCATCGGCACTGCTTGGTGCCGCGCTGCTGCTGTTGGCCGACGCCGTCGCCCGCACCATCGTTGCCCCGGCCGAATTGCCGATCGGCATCGTCACCGCGGTCGCCGGTGCGCCGTTCTTCCTGTGGATCCTGCTGCGCAAGCGCGGCGTCATCGACTTGTGAGGGTTTGCCTATGATCGAAGCGCGCGATGTCTCGGTGGCGATTGGAGGCAAGCGCATTGTCGCCAATGTCGATTTCGAGGCGCGGCCCGGCGAAATCGCGGCCATCGTCGGCCCCAACGGTTCGGGCAAGACGACCTTCCTCAGAGCACTGTCCGGCGATCTTGGCTATTCGGGAGAGGTCACCGTCAACGGCCGCAATCTATCCGCGATGAAGCCTCTCGAAGCGGCGACACTGCGCGCGGTGCTGCCGCAGGCGACGACGCTGTCGTTTCCGTTCACCGTGCGTGAGATCGTCAGGCTAGGCCTGGTCGGCGGGCGCTCCGGCGCGTTGCCCGGCGAGGACCAGCGCCTGCCCGAACGGGCGCTGGCTCGCGTCGACCTCGACGGTTTTGCCGGCCGCTTCTACCAGGAGCTGTCCGGCGGCGAGCAGCAGCGCGTGCAGCTTGCCCGCGTACTCTGCCAGGTCTGGGCGCCGGTGCTCGATGGCAAGCCGCGCTATTTGTTCCTCGATGAGCCGGTGTCCAGCCTCGATATCAAGCACCAGCTGATCATCATGGACATCGCGCGCGATTTCGCCAGACGGGGAGGCGGCGTGGTCGCCATCCTGCACGACCTCAATTTGACGGCGATGTATGCCGACCGGATTTTCGTCATGCATCGCGGCAGGCTTGCCGCGACAGGTTCGCCGCAACAGGTGCTCAGCGACGAGCTGATCGAAAAGGTCTTCGATTGCCGGCTGAAGGTCGGCGTGTTGCCGGCCGCAAACATGCCGTTCGTATTGCCGCAGTCGGTCTGTTGATATTCAGGTGATGCCGGCCTGCAAATGGCGGTTTCCTGCGCTTCCGGTACTCACGTACCCAAACGTACTCCGTTCCGGTTCTCGGAACCCACCATTTTGGTCGCTTCGCGCCCGTCTTCGACTCCGGCTCGGCCTGACCTGAATCTCAACAGACCTCACCAATTGAGATGCGACCAGAAATCAGGCGGCCGGCGCCCTTTGCACCAGCATGTCGATGCCGAGCAGGTGGCGCACATTCGGGCGCGCCGCCACTAGGTCAGCGATCGTGTAGCGCGACAGCACGGCGAAGAAGGCGTTGAGCGCTTCGCGCAATGCCGAATTCAGTGCGCAGCTGTCAACCAGCGGACATTCGGCGGCGTCGTTCTCGAAGCACTCGGCCATGGCAAAGCTTTCCTCCGTTACCCGCACGACATCGAACAGGCTGATTGATTCGGCCGTGCGGCCGAGCCTGACGCCGCCATTCCTGCCGCGCACCGTTTCGATCAGGCCGTTTTCGACCAGCGGCTGCAGGATCTTGAACAGGAAAAGTTCCGATACCGAATAGGCGGCGGCGATCTCGGGGATGCGGCTCAACCGCTCGGTGTTGGCGGCGCAATACATCAGAATGCGCATGGCGTAGTTGGTCTGACGGGTAAGCCGCATTGTGTCCTCACATAACAGTGGTTGGCGTCAATATGGCCTATAGTTTGGAACAATTCCAGACTGGCGCTGCATAATAGATGAATTCCGGCGTCAAGTTTGCGTGCACGATTGCGCGCACCGGAACCAGCGGCGCGCTTTCTAGGGCAGGCGGCACTAGATAAGTTCGCATACACGATCAGGAGCGGCCCATCATGTCACGACCAGCCCCGGCATTTGCATCCGTCGCGTCCGTCCGGTTCGACGCCGATGCCGACGCCAAGCTTTCGGCGCTCAGGCGCACCAAGTTCGTCGCCGCCGCAGCACTCGCGTTTTGCCTGCTGATCTTCGCGGTGGCGAAATCGCTCGAGAGCCGGCATGCCTGGCTGGGCTTCGTCGCCGCTTTCGCCGAGGCGGCGACGATCGGCGGGCTGGCCGACTGGTATGCGGTGGTGGCGCTGTTTCGGCGGCCGCTTGGCCTGCCGATCCCGCATACGGCCATCATCCCGGAAAACCAGAACCGCATCGCCGACAATCTCGGCCGCTTCATCGAGGTGAATTTCCTGGCGCCGGAACCGGTGCGCGAAAAGCTCGCCGAGGTCGACTTTTCCGCGCTGGTCGCGGACTGGCTGGCCGACCCGAACCGCGCCGCCGATTTGTCGCGCTTCGTCGGCCGGCTGGTGCCGCAGACGCTGGCGGCGGTCGAGCAATCCGGGCTGCGCGGCTTCGTCACCAGCCGTATGCTGGAGCAGATCGAAAAGGTGCCGCTGGCGCCGCTCGCCGCCGAGCTGCTGTCGGCGCTGACTGACGATCGCCGCCACCAGAAATTATTCGACGAGTTCACCAAGGTGGTCGGCCGCTTCCTGAGCGACGAGCAGGCGCTGGCGACGATGCGCGAGAAGATCCGCGAGGAACTGCCGTCGCTGTTCAACCTGTTTCGCGCCGACGCCTATCTGTTGAAGAAGATCATTGCGTCGGCCGGCTCGCTGCTCGATGAGGTGCGGGCCGATCCGCACCATCCGATGCGAGTCGAATTCGACCTTTTCGTCGAAAGCTTCGTCGAGCGGCTGAGGACATCCAAACAATATGCCAGGCGCGCCGAAAAGCTGAAGCGCGATTTCCTTGCCCGGCCGGAGCTCAGCGCGCTGGCCGGCGATATGTGGGACAGCCTGCGGCTGTTCATCGAACAGGACGCCAAGGCGCCGAATTCGATGATCCGCGACCATCTCGCCACCATGTTCGTCGAGGTCGGCCGCCATCTTGCCGACGACGCGCAGATCAGGGCCGACATGAACCAGGGCTTCATCGTGGCGCTGGCGTCCTTCGTCGAAAGCCAGAAGAGCGGCGTGTCGAAGTTCATCGCTGACCAGGTCAAGCGCTGGGACCTCGCGCAATTGACAAGGCTTATCGAAATGAACATCGGCAAGGACCTGCAATACATCCGCTTCAACGGCATGATCATCGGTGGTCTTGCCGGGCTCGTGCTCTACATCGCCGAACGGCTGTTTCTTGTCGGCTGACTCGTCCGAATGGACCGCTGAGCTTCGCTGCACTATCTTCCGTGCCGTGGCGGCGTTCACGGCAACAAGGGCCCTCAAGGGGGAGAGAACCAGCATGGCAAAACGACCGGAGTCCGAGTCCTTCATCGACATGTTCGGCAAGTTCGGCCGCGACCTGAAGCTGCCGAATGTCGATGTCGAGGCGATCCTCGCCCACCACGCCAAGAACCTGGAAGCGCTGGAGAAGTCGGCCAGGGCGAGTGCCGCCGGAGCGTCGGCGCTGTTGTCAAGGCAACGCGAGATGCTGCAGGACACGCTGCGCGAAATCACCGACATGGCACAAACCTACAGAGCGCCCGGCAATCGGCAGGAAATGATGCAGAAGCAGGCGGCGTTCGCCAGGAAATCCTTCGAGACCGCGCTGAAGAATGCCGGCGAGATGGCCGAACTGGCGAGGGCGTCCGGCACCGAATCGATCGAAATCCTGCGCAGCCGCATCAAGGAGGCGATGGAGGAGATCCGCGCCGGCCACGACAAGAGGTAGCTGTTCCCCGGCAGCACACTTGGCGGCGGCGAAGACCGACGGCCGAAGATTATGGGCTGGAATCGCACTGGCGAATTGACAGGGGCGGCCCGTCGTGGTCCGGAACAGGCAAGCGATCGGGAAAGCAGGAATGACGCAGATACGGCCGAGGACGCCGCCGACCTTCGAGCAACTCAGGGCGATGGCCGGGCAGGAGTTGGGCGTCTCGGACTGGACACTGGTCGATCAGCACCGCATCGACCAGTTTGCCGAATGTACGGGCGATCATCAATGGATCCATGTCGATCCCGAGCGGGCGAGGCGGCAAAGCCCGTTCCGCACCACGATCGCGCATGGCTATCTGACCCTGTCGATCATCGGCGCGCTGGCGCTCGAGATGGGGATCGTACCCGAAAACACGCAGGCCGCGTTCAATTACGGTTTCGACAAAGTGCGCTTCGTGGCGCCGGTCAGGGTCGGCTCGCGAATCAGGCTGCGCACCACGCTGTTGTCGATGGAAGACAAAGGTCCGGGGCAATATCTGATGAAGGCCGCCAATACGGTCGAGATCGAAGGCGAGCAGAGGCCGGCGCTGACCGCCGAGACGCTCGTCATGCTTTACGCACGCCGCAAGCGGGCAGGGGCCTGAGAGCACAGCCTCAGGCCAGCAGGGTTCCGGCAGCGCGAATCAACGCGACATCGCCTGTTCAAGCGCCCTGAAAATCCGGTCATCTTCGGACTGCGCGACGTTGAAGCGCATGAAACGGCTGGCCGACCGGGACAGGCTGAACGCATTGCCGGGCGCGAGGACGACGTTGGCCGACAGGGCATGGCGGGCGACATCCGCGGCATCTATCCCCTCCGGCAGCCTGCACCACAGAAACATGCCGGCCGGCTGATCTATCCATGGCACGATGCCGATCGCCCTCAGGCGGGTGCTGGTTTCCTCCATTGCGCGCGAAAGCCGCGCGCGCAGCAGGTCCACGTGCTTGCGATAGAGGCCATCCTTCAGCAGCGTCAGTACCAGTTCGGATGCAAGCCGACCGCTGCCGAACGACGTGGCGATCTTGAGATCGGTCAATCCTTCCATCCAGTCGCGAGGAGCGGCGATGAAGCCGCAGCGCACCGATGCCGACAGCGTCTTGGAAAAGCTTCCGATGTGGATGACCCGGCTGAGGCCGTCGAAGGCAGCCAGCCGGGGCGCGGGCGTGTGTTCGAAATCGGCGAAGATATCGTCCTCGATGATGGTCAGCCCTGACTGGTCGGCGAGCTTCAGCACCCGATGGGCAACGACCGGGGACAATATGGCGCCGGTCGGATTGTGGAGCGCCGAATTGGTGATGTAGAGGCGCGGCCGATGCTCGTTCAGTGCCTGCGCGAACAGCTCGATGTCCGGACCCGAGCGCGTGTAGGGGACGCTGATCACCTTGGCCCGATGGGCGCGCAACAGGGCATGGAAGTTGAAGTAGCAGGGATCGTCGACCAACACCGTGTCACCCGGTTCGAGCAGGAACCGGCACAGCAGGTCGATCGCCTGAGTGCCCGATTCCGCCAGCATGATCTGGTCCGGGGAGGCTTCGATACCGTGCTCGGCCATGCGCCGCGCCAGCAGATGGCGTAGCGCCGGCAAGCCGAGCGGCGTGCCGTAGTCGGTCAGGGCGGCGTCGTCGGCGCGGGCCGTCGTCCGCAGTGCCCGGCGCAATCCGGCCTCGGGCATCCATGTTGCCGGCAGCCAGCCGCAACCCGGTTTCAGGACGCCGTCGCCGGCTTCCAGCGATTGGCGCGAGACCCAGAGCGGGTCGACGGCACGGTCAAGCCTAGGGCCGATCTCGGCCAGCGACAACGGAGCCAACGGTCCGGCGGCATAGAAACCCGAGCCCGGCCGCGAGCGGATCATGCCTTCCGCCGCAAGACGCTCATAGGCTTCGACCACGGTGGATTTGGAAACCTGCATGGCCTTCGCAAACGCCCGGATCGAAGGCAGCCGCGTTCCCGGTGTGAGGCTGCGCGCGGCGATCCTGTGCCTGATCGTCGCCATGACGCTTTCGACAAGCGTCCGGCTGCCCTCATCTGTTGTCGTCTGCTCATCCATCCGTACTGCTCGCCCTACCATGACGGTTTTGTCAAACTGTACCTGATTGTCTCTGGCGGAGCCAGACGCCCGGCCCGATAGAGGGCGAAATCAGCGGGGCATCGATGGACAAGGTGGCGAGTAGTTGGGCGGCGAGTGGTTGGGCGGCGAGTGGCTGGGTCAACGGGTTCATAGGCGTGCTGATCTTCAGCGGTTCGCTTCCGGCGACGCGCGTGGCGGTGATGGATTTCGATCCGGTGTTCGTAACGGTCGCCCGTGCGGCTTCGGCGGGCATCCTCGGCCTGGCGCTGCTGCTCATTTTTCGTCAGAAGCGTCCGGAGCGGCGAGATCTGTTCCCGCTGGCGATCGTGGCGCTTGGCGTCGTGGTCGGCTTTCCCCTGCTGACGGCGCTGGCGCTCAAGCACATCACGTCGGCTCACTCCATCATTTTCGTCGGCCTGTTGCCGTTGGCGACCGCGATCTTCGGTGTGGTTCGAGGCGGTGATCGCCCGAAGCCGGCGTTCTGGCTGTTCTCGTGCCTCGGCAGCGCCCTTGTCGCCGGTTTCGCAGTCACCCAAGGCCTGTCGGTCTCGCCGCTCGGCGACATCTTGATGCTGGCCGCCATCATCGTGTGTGGATTGGGCTATGCCGAAGGAGCGGCGCTGTCGCGCAAACTCGGCGGTTGGCAGGTGATTTCGTGGGCGCTGGTGCTGTCGCTGCCCCTCATGCTGGCGCTGACGTTCATCACTTTGCCGCCGTCGCTCGAAAGTGCCGGCAGGGGCGCCTGGATCGGTCTGGCCTATGTTTCGCTGTTCAGCATGCTGATCGGTTTCGTGTTCTGGTATCGCGGCCTGGCGCAAGGCGGCATCGCCGCCGTCGGGCAGTTGCAACTGCTGCAGCCCTTCTTCGGCCTCGGGCTGGCGGCAGCGCTGCTGCATGAGCAGGTCAGTCCCGCCATGATCGCCGTCACCGCCGCCGTCGTACTTTGCGTCGTCGGTGCCAAGAGATATGCGAGATAGGTGCGCCAGCTGCCGGAGTTGCATGCGAACGGGGTGGAAACCCTCAAGGATGCTTGGCAACGATATCAGTTCGCCCGGCCGTGGCGCGGGCTGAAAATACCGCAAGGATCAGCGCCATCAGCACCAGGCCCGTCGCCAGCTGGAAAGTGACCTGCATCCCTCGTGCCGCTGCCGCAGGTGCCAACACTGCCAAGCCAGTGCCTTCCCCAGCCGATGCGAAGGCGAACACCGCGCCCATCACCGACGCACCGGTGATCAGGCCGAGATTGCGCGACAGATTGAGCAGGCCGGAGACGACGCCACGCTGGTCGGATGCGACGCCCGTCATCACGGCCGAATTGTTGGAGGTCTGAAACAGGCTGTAGCCGGTGCAGACGATGATGATTGGTACGACATAGCCGGCAATACCGAATTCCGCCCGCGACAGACCAAAGGTGCCAATAGCGAGATCGAACAGGCCGACGATCATCATCCGGCTCGCCCCGAAACGATCGACCAGGCGTCCGGCCGGCAGCGCCGCCAATGCGGTAACCAGAGGGCCGGTCGACAGAACCAGCCCGACCATGGCCGCGTCTAGCCCAAGCGCGCGCGACAGATAGAATGGTGCGACCACCAGCGTCGCCATCATCACCGTGGCGACGATCAGGTTCATGGCGAGGCTTGCGTTCAACGCCTGGTCGCGGAACCTCGCAGGTTGAATCAAAGGGTTCTGGACCCTTGTCTGCGCAATGACAAACAGCAGGCCAGCCACGGTTGCGGCAATCAGCAAGCCGACATTGAGAGAACCAAAACTGCCACGCCCAAGGGTCATGGCGAGCGCATAGGCGGCTAGCGTCAGCGCGAGCAAAGCCGTGCCGATCCCGTCGAAACCGCGCCGACCTGGCGTCTTTTTTCCGGCCGGCAGGAAGCGCCAGGCAAGCGCAAAGGCCAGCATCCCCAATGGCAGATTGATGAGGAAGATCGCGCGCCAGCCGAGGCCGGCGATCAACTGTCCGCCAAGGGAGGGGCCAAGCATGGTGCCGATCGCCGACATGGCGCCGAGCAGGCCCATGGCGCTGCCGGTTTTATCCCGGGGAACCGTGTCGGCGACAAAGGCCAGCGTCAGAGCCATCATAATGGCCGCGCCGAGCCCCTGTGCCGCCCGAGCGGCAATCAGCAGCCAGAGCGTCGGCGCGAGCCCGCAAAGCACCGATGCGAACGTGAACAGGGCAATGCCGCCGAGCAACAGCGGTCGGCGGCCGAATACGTCGGCGAGCCGCCCGACGCTGACGATCAAGGTAGTAATGGCGAGCAGATAGGCCAGGACGACCCATTGCACGAGCTGGAACGATGCGCCGAATGCCTGCATCAGCGATGGCAGCCCGACGCTGGCGATGCTGGTGGCGAGCGACGACAGCAGCGTTGAAAGCGACAGGCTTGCCAATGCCCATCGGGTCGAGCGTGCGCTCACCGGGGCAACTTCGTCCCAGGTCTTTTCAGCGGTCGATGCCAAGGTGAACTCCTTTGCCGGCAGCCCCCAATCGGAGCTGTCGGACGCTAATCCCTCGCATGATGTGGCGGAAGGCGCAGTATTTGCATCTTATTCGTGCATAAAACGCCACATCGCGGCCGAGCTGTGCTACGGTCCTTCCATGTCGTCACCCGATCTCAATCTGCTTGTCGCCCTCGATGTGCTGCTGAGCGAGGGCAGTGTGGCGCGCGCGGCCGGGCGGCTGCGCCTCAGTCCCTCGGCGATGAGCCGGACGTTGGCGCGGTTGCGCCAGGCGACAGGCGACCCATTGTTGGTCCGGGCCGGCCGTGGCCTGGTTGCGACGCCGCGCGCGCTCGAATTGCAGCAACAGGTAGGCCGCGTCGTTCAGGATGCGGAAGCGCTGCTGCGCCCGGCCAAGCTCCTCGACCTCTCTGCTCTCGACAAGGTCTTCACGCTGCGCGCCAACGAAAGTTTCGTCGAGGAGTTCGCACCGCGTCTTCTGACCCGTGTCGAAGCGGATGCGCCTGGCGTGCGGCTGCGTTTTGCGCCGAAATCCGACAAGAACGACATGTCGTTGCGTGGCGCGGCGGTTGACCTCGAAATCGGGGTTGCCAGTGAAACGAACCCTGAAATGCGCATTCAGGCGCTGTTTCGCGACCGCTTCATCGGTGCGGTGCGAACGGGTCACAGCCTGGGCGAGGGCCCAATGACGCCGGAACGCTATGCGGCCGGCCGCCACATCAGCGTTTCGCGGCGTGGCCGCGAAAAGGGCCCGATCGACGAGGCCTTGAAACTGCTCGGTCTCCAGCGGACGATCGTGTGCATGGTTTCCAGCTTCTCGGCCACGCTCGCCATGGCGCGCGCCTCCGATCTGATCGCCAGCGTCCCCGAACGGCACACGCTGGGCGCGCGCACGGGCATATACAGCTTCCCGTTGCCGGTCGATATCGAGGAGGTCACCATTTCGATGCTGTGGCATCCGCGACTCGATGCCGATCCAGCACAACGCTGGCTGCGAGCCTGCGTGCGGGAGGTCTGCGCGTCGTTTCGCTGATCCAGGCTCAGGGCGTGATCTAGAATCTGGTCACCACGCCGATGCCTATGCCTTCGAAGCCGCCCATCGCCATCAATGCGGCCGGCGCCTCTTCGAGGCTGATCTTCTTGCCGACCAGCAGTTCGGGTTTCAGCTTGCCGGTGCGGATCATCTCCATCATCGCCTGGTAGCGAAACGCCTGCATGCCGTGGCTGCCGCGGATTTCGAGCTCGAATGCGATCACCTTGTCCATCGGAATCTGCGGCCTGGCATGGTCGCCGAGCATCAGGCCGACCTGCATGTGGCGCCCGCGGCGGCGCAGGTTTGCGATCGAGTTGAACGAGGTACTGGGGTGGCCGAGCGCGTCCATCGACATGTGCGCGCCGCCATTGGTGATCTGCTTGACCGCCTTGACCACGTTCGGCGTCTTTGCCGCGTTGATCGTCGCCACCGCGCCGATCTTTTTGGCAAAGTCCAGCTTCTCGTCCGTGAGGTCGATGGCGACGACATTGGCGCCCATGGCGCTGGCGATCATGATCGCCGACAGGCCGACGCCGCCGCAGCCATGCACGGCAACCCATTCGCCGGGGGTCACGCGGCCCTGATCGACGATGGCGCGGAACGAGGTGACGAAGCGGCAGCCGAGGCTGGCGGCGGTGGCGAATTCCATCTCGTCGGGCAAGCGCACGAGATTGGTATCGGCATGGTCGATGGCGACATATTCGGCGAACGAACCCCAGGCGCTGAAGCCGGGCTGGAACTGATGTTCGCACACCTGGTGGTTGCCCGAGGTGCATTCGAAGCAGCGGCCGCAGCCGACGGCAAACGGCACAGTGACGCGCTCGCCGCCCCTCCAGCGGGTCACCTGGTTTCCTGCGGAGACCACGACGCCGGCAAGCTCGTGGCCGGGCACATGCGGCAGGCGGATGCCGTCGTCGTGCCCCATCCAGCCATGCCAGTCGCTGCGGCAGAGGCCGGTGGCCTCAACCTTGATGACGACGCCTTCCGGCGCCGGCGTCGGATCCGGCACGGTCTGGATCGTCGGTGCCTCGCCGAATTTTTCGAAGACGACGGCTTTCATCGGCTGTTCCTCATGACTTCTGCGATTTGCGGTCTATTCGGCATCGATCTGGTTCTCAGGCGCGGCCTTCTGGAACGCCGGCAGCGCCGTGCAGGCGGCATTGATGCGCGAGATCGTCGGGTAGGGCGTCATGTCGACGCCGAAGCGGGCATTGCTGGTGACCTGTGCGACCAGGCAGATGTCGGCCAGCCCCGGCGTGTCGCCATGGCAGAATGTCTTGGTCTCGGGCGAGGAAGCCAGAATCTTTTCAAGCGGCTGGAAGCCTTCGTTGACCCAGTGCCGGAACCAGTTGACGACATCCTGGTCGCCGGCGCCGAACAGTGTGCGCAGCGAGGTCAGCACGCGCAGATTGTTCACCGGATGGATGTCGCAGGCGATCATCTGCGCCAGCATCCTGACGCGGGCGCGGCCAGGCGCATCCGTGGGCAGCAGCGGTGGCTCAGGCGTGGTCTCGTCGAGATATTCGATGATCGCCAGCGATTGCGTCAGTAGCCTGCCGTCGTCCAGGACCAGTGCCGGCACCAGCCCTTGCGGATTGACCGCGAGGTAGGCGGGTTCGAGATGCTCGCCGTGGCGCAAATGATGCGGCACGTAGTCGTAGGACAGGCCCTTCATCTCCAGCGCGATCCGCACCCGGTAAGAGGTCGAGGAGCGGTAGTAGTTATGGAGGACGATGTCGCTCATCGGATCGGTTGGCCGATGGTCAGTTCGATTTCGCCGATGCCGTCGACGCCACCGGTGATCTTTTCGCCCGGCCCGACGGCGCCGACGCCAGCCGGTGTTCCGGTGAAGATCAGGTCGCCGGGCTTAAGCTCTAGCGCCTCGCTGCAAATCGAGACGATGTCGGGAACCGGCCAGATCAGTTCGGCGAGGTCGCCGTCCTGCCTGATCTCGCCGTCGACCGCGAGCCAGATGCGGCCCTTGTCGGGATGACCGGATTTTTGCGCCGGAACCAGCGGGCCGCAGGGCGCTGAACGGTCGAAGGCTTTCGACCAGTCCCACGGCCTTGCCGCCTTTTTTGCCTCGTCCTGAAGGTCGCGGCGAGTCAGGTCGACGCCGACGCCGTAGCCCCAGACATGGTCCAGCGCGCGCTCGCGCCGGATGCGGAAGCCGGCTCCGCCGATCGCGACGACCAGCTCGATTTCGTGATGCAGGTTTTGGGTCAGCGGCGGGTAGGGGATAATCGTGCCCGAACCGACCGCCGCATCGACCACTGCGTCGCCTGGCTTGGTGAAGAAGAAGGGCGGGTCGCGCTCGTCATTGCCGAGCTCGCGGGCATGAGCGGCGTAGTTGCGGCCGACGCAGAAGATCCGGCGCACCGCAAAACGCTCCGGCGAGCCGGCCACGGCCACCGACGAGGTTGCGGGCAGGGGAAGGACGAAGCCGGTCATGCACTGTCTCTGTTCAGTGGATCTGTCCGCGGCACATTCGGCCGATTTGGGCAAACGGGCAAGGCATTGGATGGCGGAAGAGCAGGCCTGCCGCACGGTGCCGCGGAAATCGCCGGTACATTTTGCTCTGCCGGCCAAGATGGAGATGTACCATTTGCCGTTAGGCTGGCCATGGCGCGCAGCGCCTGCCGCCAACGCCTGAGACTGTCGACCGTTGGTTTCGAGTAACGGACGTGAGAGCCCCTTTTCGGTCCGTCCTGTACTTCGGGCGTGTCGTTATCTCGCACTTGCACAAAGCTCTGGTGCGCTGCAATATAGCTGGAGGAATGCGGCCTTCCGCCCGCCTTTCGCAGGTTCAATGAAGGGACCGGCATGACGGACATCTCCGCGACGCGTCTTGTCGTGTCCAGGCCTGTGGCCGATAGCTCGGCAAGAACCAGGCTTGCCTATCTCGACGGCTGGCGCGGCCTGTCGATCGCGCTGGTGCTGATCGGCCATTTCTTCCCCGTTCCCGGCATCAATCTCGGCGTCCTGGGCGTCGAATTCTTCTTCGTGCTCAGCGGCCGGCTGATGGCCGAGATCCTGTTTGTCGAATACTATCCGCTGAAGAAATTCTTCAAGCGCCGGTTCTCCCGCATCTACCCGGCACTGCTGATTTTTGTCGTCGCCGCGATGGTTGCCTTGTCCGGCACATTCATCGCCTTCAAGTGGAAGGCGGCGCTGACGGCGCTGACGTTCACCTACAACTATGCCGGAATTCTCGTCACCCGCGCCGGCGCGCTCGACCATATCTGGTCGCTCTGCGTCGAAGAGCACGCCTATATCATCCTGGCGCTGATCAGCGTCGTCGTCTCGGGGCGATCCCGGGTCATCATGTTGCTCGGCGTATTGTCGGTGCTGGCCATGGCAAACGGCGCCATCTCCTACTGGGTGCTCGCAATAGGCTACGAGGGCACCTATTGGCGCACCGACGTGCACATCGCCTCGATCCTGCTGTCGGCGGTGATATGCCTGCTCAAGGCCGACGACAGGCTGCCGGCGCTGTTCAAGGGGCCACATGTCGCCCTGGCGGCCTCAGTAGTGGCTGTGCTCCTTTTCATGGCTGCCGTGCCAACCCCCATCCACTATCTGGTCGCGGTGCCGCTGCTGGCACTCGCCGTCAATTCGCTCGACTTCGGCAGCCGGTATCTGACCGGGTTTCTATCGTCCCTGCCGATGACGATGCTGGGGCTGTGGTCGTATTCGCTCTATCTTTGGCAGCAGCCCTTTTATCAATTCGTCGACATAAAAGGCAGTTCGCCGTGGTTGATGCTTGCGGCGGCGTTCGCTTGCGCGCTGTGCAGCTACTACATCATCGAAAAGCCGGCCCGCTCCTGGCTGAACCGCAATTGGTAGGGCGTACGGCGCCCGCCGTTCAGCCGGCGATCCGTCTTGCATAATACCGCACGGCTTTCCTGCCGCCGTGGATTACCGCGTCGCCCACTTCCGCAAAGCCGAGTGCGGCATGGAAGGCGTCCGAAGCCGGATTGGGTGGCTCGGCATTGACTTCGCAGGTGACGATCGCCTGGCCCGCGCGTGACGCCTGCTCGAACAGATCCTCGTACAGCCGGCGGGCATGGCCGCGCCCGCGCGCTGCGGCGGCGACCACGACGCGATCGACATAGACGAACCGCGGGTAACGCTGGCGAAACCACAGGAAGTTCGGGCTGTCGTAGCTGGCGTCCTGGTCGAAGGTCATGATGAAGGCTTCGAGCGTACCGATGCGGCGCGTGTAAAACGCTTCGGCGAGCAGGAAGGACAGGCGCTCGGGTTCGAGCCACGACAATTCGGCGGCATGCTCGTTGTTGAGCGCGAGGATTGCGGACTCATCACGCGGCGAAACCCGTTCGATCGGCAAACGCACTTCGATCATGTTGTTCGATCTTCCAGGATCACAGCCGGGCGGCTGCGATGGTCGCCGCCACCAGCGCCTCGTCGGTCACGGTGTTGCGGTATTCGCGGTCGAGGTCGGTGCCGCCCATGCCGACTTTCGGGTTGCGGTAACGCATGGCACTCGGCACGTCCTTGAGCGCGGCGAAGTGCATTTCGCTCAACCCGGTTTTCCTCCGCACCTTGCCGATGTTCTCGGGATCAAGCCCGCCGCAGCCGAGGATGATGATGCGGTCGCCGGCCTGCCTGACAAGATCGGCGAGCAGGTCAGCGCCCTCGAGCGCCGTGTCGCGCTGGCCGCTGGTCAGCACGCGGCCGACCTTGCAGCGGATCAGCGCTTCCAGCGCCTCTGTCGGATCGCGGGTCATGTCGAAAGCGCGGTGGCAGGTGACGTTCAAGCTTCCCGCCGCCTTAACCAATTCGCTCATGCGCTGTTCGTCGATGGTGCCGTCGGCAGTGAGGCAACCGACGACGACACCGGCGACGCCGAGCTCGGCAAGCGCGCCGACATCGGCGAGCATCGAACGATATTCGGCTTCGCCATAGAGAAAATCGCCGCCGCGCGGCCGCACGATGACGTGGAAGGGGATCGTCGCCAGCTCGAGCGCCGTGCGCACCGTGCCGAAGCTCGGTGTGATGCCGCCCTCGATCAGGCTGGCACAGAGCTCGACACGGTCGGCGCCGGCGGCTTGCGCGGCCAGCAGGCCGTCTATGCCTTCGACGCAGATCTCGATCAGCGGCAGGCGAGGGCGTTCGGTCTCGATCATAGGCGATCCGTCGATGATTTCAGCTGCCCAGCGGTAGCATCGGGCATGGTGCGATGAAAGCCGGAACTGTTGGCTCAACACGCGACAGGGCGGCCGGCGGTGCTCCAATTTTGCCGCTTGACATATCCATAACCGTTCAGCTATATGTCGATTCATAGCCAGCGAGTTATTGATTGATTAACAGCACAGCCGACCGAAAGCTAAATGTGCGGCCGGCAGAAACACGCCTAAGGAGACCACCATGCAAGCACGGTTGAAAAACCCGGTGATGCTCATTCCCGGCGCCTTGCAGGCACTGCTCGCGCTGGACAAGTCGACGGAGACGGCCGACCTGTCCTATGTGACGCGCAAGCTCGTCCATCTACGCGCCAGCCAGATCAACGGATGCAGCCTCTGCGTCGATATGCATGCGCGCGAATTGAAGAAGGCCGGCGAAAAAGACGAGCGCATTTTGCCGTGTCCGCATGGCGGGAGACACCCTACTTCACCGACGCCGAACGCGCCGCGCTGGCACTGACCGAGGCGGCAACCCGGTTGGCCGATCGGCCGGATCCGGTGCCGGATGCAGTCTGGGACGAGGCCGCCCGGCACTATGACGAAAAGGCGCTTGCCGCCCTGGTCGTCCAGATTGCCCTGATCAACGCATTCAACCGGCTCAACGCAACCACCAGGCAGATTGTCGGCGCCTGGGGCTGAACGGGGCTCGCTTTTCGCAACGGCACGTCAGATCCGCAACTCGTGAGCGTTCGCGCGGACGAAGTCGATGAAGGCCCGCAGCTTCGGCGGTACGAGGCGGCGGCTCGGACAATAGAGGTGGAGCGGCTCGTAAGCGGGACAGAAAGGCTCCAGCACCTTGACCAGCGCGCCTGAGGCGAGAAGCGGCGCGGCGAGGCCCTCGACCGCGAAGGCGAGGCCCAGCCCTTGCGCGGCGGCGGTAATGCACAGCGGAAGTGTGTTCACGACCAGACATGCGTCCGGCGTGAATGCGACTTCGCGTCCATCCACGGTGAACTCCCAGGGCGAAATCGCGCGCGTGCGGGTGAGGGCGAATGCGATGCAGCGATGGGCGGCGAGGTCGGCCGGCCGCTTCGGTGTGCCTTTGCGCGCCAGATAATCGGGGCTGCCCACCACGACCATCTGCAGTGGCCCGCCCAGACGCGCGCCGATCATGTCTTTCTCGAGAAGCTCGCCGATGCGCAGGCCGGCATCGAAGCCCTCGGCGGCGATGTCGACGAAGCTGTCGTCGAAAATTAGACTAAGCCGCACTTCGGGATAAGCATCCATGAACGGCCGCATCAGTGGCTCTATCAGCAGCGGCGCGGCGATCCACGGCAGGCTGAGGCGCAGCGTGCCGGCGGGACGGTCGCGAGCTTCGCGCAGTGCCGCGCCAGCCGCCCAGATATCTTCGGCTGCCGGGCGCACGTGGTCGAGGTATTCAGCGCCAGCTTCGGTCAAGCCAACGCTGCGGGTCGTCCGGTTGAGCAGCCGCACCCCCAGGCGCTCCTCGAGCCCCTTGATCGCCTCGCTTAACGAGGCCGGAGCGACGCCGAGCTCGGCGGCGGCGCGGGTGAAGCTTTTGGCCTCGGCGACTTTGACGAAGGCGACGATGCCGCTGAACTGGTCGAGGCGCATTGTAAGGATTTTCCAAATAGCCCTGTCGAATTCTACCGGTTTTTCCGGCGAACGAAAGGCGTCATGTTGGGTCTGACGAACGGGCCTCGGTGTTGGGAACGGCTCGAACAGGCAAGGAGACAGGACCGATGACCAGGCTTGCTTTACTCGCCGCCGGCACTCTTCTGGCGGTGTCTGCCGCCCCGGCGCACAGCGGGCCACTGGAAGACCGCAATATCCAGCTCATCAAAGGCTATTACGCAGCTTACGCGACCGGTAATCCCGAGGCCGTGCGGCCCTTCCTCGCGCCTGATATCGTGTGGCGCATTCCCGGCCATCATCCGCTCGCCGGCGACAAGCGCGGGCCGGACGAGGTGGTCGCCTTCTTCCGCGGCCTGGCCGATGGCAAGTTCAAGGCCGAGCCGATCTTCTTCCAGGCGCAAGGCGACCTCGTTGTCGACGTCCATCGCGGCTGGTCGAATGTCGGCTCAGGTCCCGAGATCGACCAGTTCTACGCGCTGATGTTCCGCATCAAGGACGGCAAGATCGCCGAGGCACAGAATTTTTTGACCGACATGTACCAGTCGGACGCTTTCTACTGGGCGCATTACCCGCTGAAGCCGCTGCCCGGCCGACTGGCCGGCGAGCGCTGAGACGGCGGTCTTTCTCGCAACGCGCAGCGCTTCTCACTCCAAGCCAAAGGAGACTTGCGATGTTTAAAACCCTGACACTTGCCGTAGCAACCACCGCCGCGCTCGCCGTCACCAATGCCGTCGCCGCACCGCGCGTCGAGCACGTCACATTCTCCTCGCATGGTGAGCAGCTTGTCGGCGAGCTCTATCTGCCGGAGGATATGGACGCGGCAAAACCTCGGCCGGCGCTGGTCGTGACCGGCGCCTGGATGACGGTGAAGGAACAGATGCCGGCCCGCTACGCCCGCGAGATGGCCGATCGTGGCTTCGTCGCCTTGACCTTCGATTTTCGCGGTTGGGGCGAAAGCGGCGGCCTACGCCGCCAGTACGAGGATCCTAGGGCCAAGATCGCCGACATCGAAGCGGCGGTCGCCTATCTCTCGAGCCGGCCCGAAGCCGATCAGGACCGCATCGGCGGGCTCGGCATTTGCGCCAGCTCCGGCTATATGGTCACCGCCGCCGCCGAAAACGCGGCGATCAAATCGGTCGCCCTCGTTGCGCCCTGGTTACAGGATGCCGAAGTGGTCGAGCAGGCCTATGGCGGCAGGCATGGCGTCGCCAGGCTTGAAGCCACGAGCGATGCGGCAGAGGCGGAATATCGCCGCACCGGCAGACAGGCATTCCTTCCGGCCGCGAGCCTGACCGACGAGCGCGCGATCATGTTCAAGGTGCCTTACTACACCGAACCCGATCGCGGCATGATCCCGGCCTGGCGCAACGAGGCCGATCCGGCGTTCTGGCGCGGCTGGCTGACGTTCGACGCCATCCAGGCTGCTCCGCGCCTGCGCCAGCCTTTTTTGATGGTGCACAGCGAGGCGGCTGCCATTCCGAAGGGGGCGCACAAATTCTACACGCGGCTGAACAGTTCCAGGCGGGAGCTGTGGCTCGACAACGTCACCCAATTCGATTTCTACGATCGTGCCGCGCCGGTGGAGGCCGCAAGCGATGCCGTCGCCGCGCACTTCCGCGCGACGCTGGGCAGTGCGGGGGAGGCGGGACAATGAGCCTCGTCACGCGCCGGCATGTCCTGGCCTCGGCGGTTTCCGCTGCGATGATTTCCGCCGTCTCGGCGCCCGCCTCGAGCGCTCCGGGAGATGCGCTGACGGTCAAAGACAGGATCGCAATCGCCGAGGCGATTGCCGGGATCGGCCTCTATGCCGATCTGCGTGAATGGAACCGGGTCAGATCCTATCTCGCAGCCCGTGTCACGACCGACTACACCAGCCTCTTCGGCGGCAAGGTCACGACTAGCGGCCGCGACGCGTTGATCGCGCAGTGGCAAGGGCTGCTGCCGGGCTTCGACGCCACCCAGCACCTCATAACCAACATCACCGTCGAGGGCGCGGGCAATGACGCGGTCGCACGCAGCCATGTCCGCGCAACCCACTGGATCGGCGGGCGGTTCTGGACGGTCGGCGGCAGCTACCTCCACCGGCTGGTGCGGACGCCGGAAGGTTGGCGCGTCAAGGCAATCTCCATCCGCCGCTTGTACGAAGAGGGGGATCGCGCCGTGCTGGCCGCCGCTGCCGGCCGGGTAAAGGCGGAGGCCAAATGAGTGTTCGGGTTTGCGCAGGCCCAGTCGCGCGGCGAGGTTGCTCGGAGCATCGGCAACGTGACTGTTGATCGAAATGTCGGGGCAGGCTTGGCGCATGCGGCATTAGTGCCGCCAACCGCGGAGACAGGACATGACCCTTTCATTGCAGGAGGTTTCCGATAGGCTTGGGATCGAACAGCTGCTTGTTCGCTATTGCTATGCGGTGGACGATCGCGACTGGGAAGCCTATCGCAAAATATTCACACCCGATGCCGTGCTTGACGACACTGTAACAGGTGGAATCAGGAGCGGTGTGGACGAGCATGTTGCTTACATGAAAGGCGCCCTTTCGAAGATATTGATCTCGCAGCACGCCATTTCGACAATCCTTCTGGATCTCCGAGGGGATGAGGCCAGCGCGCGCGTGCATTGTTCATGCCCGATGGTGGTCGACCTCGGCGAAGGCAAAAGGCAGGTCTTCTTCCAGGGGCTTTGGTATCGAGACCGCGTCGTACGCACGTCCGAGGGCTGGCGCATAAGTGAACTTGTCGAGGAAGGCTATTGGAATCACAATTTGCCGGAGGGGTTCGCGTTCTGACGTCTGTTACGCGCTGTGCTGGATCCGCCCCGGACGCCGTTCTCAGACCTGGCAGCTACTGGCGCAACACCGTGTTCTTGGTGCCTTCTTCGACCTGGTCGATGACCAGCAGCTTGACCGGGTCGGCGCCGACATTGGTCGCCTGATGCCATTGCCCGATCATCTCGATGATGAAATCACCTGTTTGATAGGTGTTGCTCTTGCCGGTCTCGACATTGGTGACCTGAAGCGTGCCGGCCTCGACATAGGCATAGCGCGGAAACGGATGCTTGTGGACCGGCAAGGTCGCGCCCGGCGCGATCTGATAGGCCGAGACCAGGACCTGGACGTTGTTCTGCGGCAGCGTGATCGGCTGGCCGGACGCGGTCTCGGTGCGAGAGGCAAGCGGGGTCACCACTACCGGCGTCCCGCTGGCATCCAGCGCCTGGGCAGCCGTTGCGGATAGAACTACCGCGAGCAGCAGCGTCGATACCAAGATTTTTCGCATGATTCCCCCCGAGCTGCGCCAGCATTGCGCAGCGCGCATTGGCGCGCAAGCTTGTCCTGTTCAGCAGCGTTTATCCCGCTTTTCTGAACATGCCTGGCGTCATGCCATGCATGGCCCGGAATGTACGGGACAGATGGCTCTGGTCGGCGAAACCGGCCGCGATGGCGGCGTCGGCAAGGCCAAATCCCTGTTCGATCAGCGTGCTCGCCCGGCGCAATCGCCGGTCGCGGATATAGGCCGCCGGCGTCAGGCCGATCGCCTTGTTGAAGTCGCGGATGACCTGGAACCGGGTCACGCCTGCCACGCCGGCAAGCCGCTTGAGGTCGAGCTGCGAACCAAGTTCGCTTTCGATAAGGTCGCGACAGAGCGAAAATCTTCGCTGTGATCCGGAGCTTTCGATCTCTTCGGCCTGTCCGCTCGAATCGCCATGGCGAACGATCAGCCGTCGCAGCGCCACGAGCAGAGACGTCTCGGCCGTCATCGTGTCCGGGGATGTCGAGCCCTGGTGCGCTGCCGTCAATACTGCGGCGAGACTGCTGTCTTCGATCGTCGCGCGCGAAAACACCGGAGCGCCGTCGCGGCCGAGTTCGCGGGCAAGCGCGCTCATCAGCGGCACCGAAGGATAAAACGTCCGGTAGGCCCAGCCTTCATCCGCGCCGCGTTCGCCGTCATGCCACTCCTCGGGATTGACGACGGCAATGGTGCCTGCCGGAGCGAGAACGCTTTGGCGGCCGATGCGAATGCGTTCGCAGCCGGAGGTGATCAGGGCGACCACATAGGTCGGGTGCGTGTGCAGGTCGTAACGGTGCCGGGTGAAGCGCGCCTTAAACAGACCAAGGTCGGGGAAGCACGGATGGCGCCAGAATTTCCCGGTCTCTGCCGCTTCGTTTGTCCTTGCCATGGTCAATCCGGTTCAAGACGCTTCTCGTCCGGCCTTCTATGGCTGGCAGGATCAAACCGCGCCGCCTTGCCGGCGTGAAAGGAGGCATCATGCTGCATAATGACCCCATCGCCGCGCTGACACCAGAGGTCATAGGCTGGCGGCACCATATCCATGCCAATCCGGAGCTCGGATTTAATGAATACGAAACGGCGCGTTTCGTTGCAGAGAAGCTGCGCTCCTTCGGCGTCGATGAGGTGCATGAAGGGATCGGCGGCACCGGCGTCGTCGGTGTCCTGCGCAGCGGCGCTGGAACGTGCGCTATCGGCCTTCGCGCCGAGCTCGACGCGCTTCCGGTGCTGGAGAAAACCGGCCTGTCCTATGCTTCGAGGCAAGAGGGCGTGATGCACGCCTGCGGCCATGACGGCCACGCCGCGATGCTGCTCGGCGCCGCCAAATTGCTTAGCGAGTCGCGCGCCTTCGACGGCGCCGTCACTTTCATCTTCCAGCCAGCCGAGGAAAACGAGGGAGGCAGCATGCGCATGATCGAGGACGGCCTGTTCAAGCGCTTTCCGGTCAAGGCGGTCTATGCGGTCCACAACTGGCCGGGCTTCAGGCTGGGGACGATCGCCGCCCGCGTCGGGCCGCAAATGGCGGCCGTCGATAATTTCGAGCTGACCTTCGAGGGTCTTGGCGCGCATGCCGCGATGCCGCAGCTCGGCGACGACCCGATCCTGGCCGCCAGCGCCTTCGTGCAAGCCGTCCAGCGCATCGTCAGCCGCTCGGTCGACCCGCAGAGCGCGCTTGTCGTCAGCATCACGCAGATCCATGGCGGCAATGTCGGCAACATCGTGCCGGGCAAGGTCTGGCTGCAAGGCACCTGCCGCTTCTTCGAGCAAGGCCTTTCCGACCATTGCGAGAGGCTGATCGGCGAGATCGCACAAGGTATTGCCGCCGCGCATTCGCTCAAGGCCAGGCTCGACTACAGGAAGGGCTATCCGCCGCTGATCAATACGGCGGATGCGACGGCCCGCGCCGTCGAGGCCGCCGCCCCCGTCGTCGGCCGGGAGAATGTCTTGACCGAGTTCAGCCCCAGTCTCGGCTGCGAGGATTTCGCTTTCATGATCCGCGACGCCGGCGGCTGCTATGCCTGGATCGGCGCCGGCGAGGCTGGCCCGGGCAAAGGCCTGCATGGCGACCGCTACGTTTTCAACGACGAGATCGTGCCGACGGTGATGCGCTATTACGTCAACCTCGTCGAGCAGACGCTTCCGCGGGCCGATCCTTCGACAGCAGTTTTTCCGGCGTGATCGGCAACTCCCGGATCCGCTTGCCTGTGGCGTCGAAGACGGCGTTGGCAACAGCAGCGGCAACGCCGGTGGCGCCGAGTTCGCCGATGCCTTTGCCGCCGATCGGGCTGGCATGCTCGTCCACCTCATCGACGAAGTGGATTATGATGTCGCCGGGAATGTCGGCGTTGACCGGAATGGCGACCCCGGAAAGGTTCTTCGACAGGAACCGCCCAAGCACCGGTTCGTGCCTGCTCTGCTCCATGGCCGCCATGCCCCAGCCCCAGATGATGCCGCCCGTCATCTGGCTGCGTGCGGTGCGGGGATTGACGATGCGGCCGGCGCTGTAGCTGCCGACGGCGCGACGGAGCCTGAGCAGGCCGAGCCCCGGATCGACGCCGACCTCCATGAAAATCGCGCCGAAAGTGCGCATGGCGAGGCCTTTGCCATGCTGCGCCGGATCGAACGAGCCGGAGCCGGTGATCTCGCCGATGTCGGTATGACTCATCACGTCGGCGATCGTCTGACCGCCGGCAGCGCCCCTGCGGCGAATCTTGCCGTCCTGCATCTCCACCTCGTCCGGCAGCAGATTGGCAAGACGGGCAAGCTGCGAACGCGCATCTTCGGCGGCGGCAAGCACCGCCGCGCCCACCCCCATGGTCGATGACGAGCCATAGGTCGGTCCCGCCTCCGGCAGCTGCGTATCGCCCATTTCCAACTCGATCTTCTCCATCGGCAGGCCCAGCACGTCGGCTGCGATCTGCGGAAAGATGGTGAGTGTTCCGGTCCCTATGTCCTGCGTGCCGGTGCGGATGAGCACCGTGCCGTCCCTGTGCAGCCTGACCTCGGCTGCAGGCGTCGGGTGGCGGAAACAACCCATGGTACAGGTCGCCATGCCGTAGCCGATCAGCCAATCGCCGTCGCGTTGCGGCTTGCGCGGGCGCTCGCGCCAGCCGAACAGGCGGGCGCCTTCCTCATAGGCCTCGCGCAGCTTCTTCGATGACCAGGGCTGGCCGGTGGCCGGATCCGTGTCCGCATGGTTGATCAGACGCAGGTCGAGCGGATCGACGCCCAGGCGGTGGGCGAGCTCGTCCATCGCGCTTTCGAGGGCCCAGGTGCCTGGACCCTCGACCGGCGCGCGCAGCGCCGTCGGCATGGCGACGTTCGCGCGCTCGACGCGCTGGCTGAGACGCATCGCCGGCGTGGCGTAGAGACCCTTCGAGGCTTCGGTGGCGAACTCGACGAAATCGTCGCTCACGGTGGTCAGGTTGATCACGTCCTGTTGCACGGCGGTCAGCTTGCCCGAGCTGTCCGCCGCCAGCACGATCTTCTGCGCCATGCGCGGCTGATAGCCGAGACAGGAATAGGCGTTGGCGCGGCTTAGCGCCAGCCTGACCGGGCGCTGCGTGATGCGCGCAGCGGCGGCGGCCAGCACCTGATGCGGCCAGATCCAACCCTTGCCGCCGAAGCCGCCGCCGGTATGGCGGGAAATCACGCGGACCTTCCCGGCCGGGACATTCATGCGGGCGGCAAGCACCTGGCGGACACCGTAGACGTGCTGCGTGGCATCGTGCAGCGTCAGCTCTCCGTCATTCCACTCAGCGAGCGTCGCCGAGGGCTCCATCGCGTTGTGATGGCGCGACGGCTGCAGGTAGACGGCTTCGACCATGGCGGCTGCGTCGCTAAGCCCGCGGTCGACCTCGCCCTTCGTAAACGTCGGCTCCAGGAACAGGAAGCCGCTCTCCCTCGGCACGACCGCAGCCTTGTCGATGGCGGTCCACTCCGGCGGTGCCGGCAATTCCGGCTCGGCGAACTCGTAGCGTAATGCGACGCGGCGAGCGCCGGCCTCCGCCGCCTCCAGCGTCTCGCCCAGCACAATGGCAAGCGGCTGACCCTCGTGACGTATCTCGTCGCCCTGCATGGGCATGAAGCTCTGCGCTGCCGGCGGGCCTTCGGCCTGCTGCATCTGCGTATCGGGCTCGGCTCTCGGCGATGCGAACCGGCCGAATTTGGGCATGTCCTCATGCGTGAGCACACGCACGACGCCCTTCTCGGCGAGCGCGTCGTCGACCATGATCGACGTCACGCGGCCGGCCGGAACGGGCGCGGTCACGAGTACCGCATAGAGCAGGTCGGGGGCGAAATAGTCGGCCGCATAGCGGGCGCGGCCGGTCACCTTGGCGCCGCCGTCAGGGCGGGCAACAGGCTGGCTGATCATCATGACGGCATCCTCGCTGCTCTTTCGATCGCCCGCAAAGCGGCGGTCTTGGCCAGTTCGATCTTGTAGGCGTTCTGCGACAAGGGACGCGCTTCGGCGAAGGATTGCTCGATAGCGGTGCTCAACGCCTCGCGATCGCCGATTTCGGCACCGGCGAGCTGCTCCTCGGCGGCGCTCAGCCGCCACGGCCGCAGCGCGACGGACCCCAACGCCAGGGCCGCCCGACGGATAGTTTGGCCGTCCATCTCCAGCACAGCGGCGGCGGAGACGATGGCGTATTCGTAGGATTCGCGCTCGCGCACCTTGAGGTAAGCCGATCGCGGTGCCGCTGCCGGCAGCTCGATTGCCGTGATCAGTTCGCCTTGCTGCAACACATTGTCCGCCTCGGGCCGCGTATCGGGAAGCAGGTGGAATTCGGCTGCCGGAATGCGCCGGCCGCCGCTGCGGTGCGCGGTGACGATGACCGCATCAAGTGCTGCCAGCGCCACGGCCGGGTCGGATGGCTGGGTGGCGACGCAATCCTCGGTCCAGCCGAATATCGCGTGATTGTCGTTGATGCCATGCAATGCGGAGCAGCCGGAGCCGAGCTGACGCTTGTTGCATGGCAGCTGCTCTTCGGCACGGAAATAGGCGCAGCGCGTCTTCTGCAGCAGATTGCCGCCTATCGTTGCGAGGTTTCTCAGCTGCGGCGACGCTGCGTTGAGGATCGCCTGGCTCAACACCGGATAATCGCGCATCACCAGCGCATGCTGCGCGACATCGTTGAGATGCATCAGCGCGCCGATCGTCAAGCCGCCGCCTGGCAGTGCCTCGATCTGATCCAGCCCATCGAGGCGGGAGATATCGATGATCCGCGCCGGCCCGGCAATTCCAAGGCGCAGCCAATTGAGCAATTCGGTGCCGCCGGCGAGAAAGGCGCTGTCCGGCGCGGCACCGGCCGCGATCGTGTCGCCCAGGCTATCGGCGCGCGCGTAGACGAATGGGGTCATTGGCTCACCCTCCCGGCCGCCGCGCGCACCGCCTCGGCGATTTGCGGATAGGCGGAGCAGCGGCACAGATTGCCGCTCATCCATTCGCGGATCTCGGCATCGGAGCCGGTATGTCCCTCCTCGATCAGCGCCGCCGCCGACATCACCTGGCCGGGCGTGCAGAATCCGCACTGGAAACCATCATGATCGATGAACGCCTGCTGCACGGGATGAAGCGCGTCGCCGTCTGCCAGCCCTTCGATCGTCGTGACCTCGCGTCCCTCGCAGGACACGGCAAGTATCATGCAGGCATTCACACGCCGTTCGTCGAGATGCACGGTGCAGGCGCCGCACTCGCCGAAATTGCATCCCTTTTTCGTTCCGGTCAGATGAAGCCGCTCGCGCAGCAGGTCGAGCAGCGTGACGCGGGGATCGAGATCGGAAAGGCTGTGATCCTCTCCGTTCACCCGCAACCTCAATAGGTGCCGATCGTGGAAGTTCATGTGGGGGTACCTCGAAGCACATGCCGTACTCGCCGCAAGGGACTCGTCCAGCAAGCAGCCACCCACCTGTCGAGGCGAAATAGGGCGGTCAATTCCGGTGAAAAGGCGCTGCCGGTCAGGGAAGGCTAAAAAACGCGCATTTGAGATTTGCGGCGGAAACGCCCTGAATGCCGCCGCAAAAGTGTCACCGTAATTCCGTAATTCCCGTCATTCAGGTTGGCTTGGGCGGCCTACATTGGGAACATTGCCGCGCCGCTGTCCAATCTAGGGCAGGCGGCTTTCCAGGGCAGGGCGGCCTTGCGACTGGCAATGTCGTCCGGCAAATGAAAGATGAAGCTGAGAACTACGAGTTCGCAATCGGACGACGCCAGGATTCGCCGCAAGCGCACAGGAAACGAAACGTGACCGTGATCGCACTGAGGCGCTACTCGTTGCCGGCGGGCCGAGGAGGATTGCTCGTGAAGGTCGGCTAGGGACGGTATCGCGCGGCAGTGTTGAACGCGGCCTGGGGATCAGTACGATCACGAGGGAAATCAGGGAGCGGGTCGCCGCGGTGGCAAGGAGGTGCTCCATGCCGGTCGTGGCGTCTGTGACCGCAGGGGCAGGCGCTGTCGAAATCCGCACCCGGCTCATGCCGCTGTTTCCCGTGATGCCACCGCGCTGCACACGCCTCAGCCAGCACGTTCAATTCTCACCGTGACGGAACCGGGACGATCAAAGATCGAAACATCGCCGGCGACCTTCCCGAGCACAACGATGCCGGACGACGGGACGCGACCATTCCGATAGTAGATCACGAAATGATCGGAACTCCACAGCCCGAGCGTGCCGACCGAGAAGTCGCGCTGCCGTGTCTGTTCCGGAAATGGAACCGGTAGATTTGCCGGTCTTCTTCCTGGCGAAGGTGGTCGCTCATCTCAATGGCAAGCGGCAACATCTGAGCAAGAAATTTTTCGGCTTCGTTATCGGCAAGATCGGCCGTGACCTCGCCCCAGTCTGATGAAATGCCAATACGTTCTTGAGCCATCCTGGGTCCAACCATTCCAAATGCAATAGCGCCAGCGCTCAGCAGTGATTTCAGCACGGGTCATTCCTCCGTTTTCTAGGCAGATGGAGCCCGCCCCAGCAAACACAGGCTCCATCTCGTCAGTCACGCGGAGAGGTGCTGATTGAAGAAGCTGGTAAGCCTGTCGAACGGAATCAGGTCCACACGGTCGTAGAGATCGACGTGACCGGCGCCCTGGACCCAAACCAGTTCCTTGGGCTCGGCTGCCAGTCTGTAGGCTTCCTCGCTGAATTCCCTCGAATGCGCCTGATCGCCGCTGATGAACAGCATTGGGCGCGGCGAGATCGTCTCGATGTCATTGAACGGGTAGAAGTTCATGAATTTGACGTTGCTGGTCAGCGTCGGCTTAGTCGTTATCTGGTCGGAGACACCCGCCGGGGTAAACTCTCCGCGGGGTGTCCGATAGAAATCGTAGAACTCGCGCTGGATGGGATGCGTCGACGCGGTCAGTTCGAGATCAGTGCCGCCCGTATACTGGACTTGGCCGCCTTCGAATTCGGAGTAGCGCTGTTCGGCGGCCGCTGCGATGATCTGCTTCCGTTGCTCGACGCTTAGCGAGTGATTGAGTGCGTTTCGGTTCGCCGCGCCCATGTCATACATGCTGACCGTGGCGATGGCGCGCATGCGCGGGTCGATCTTGGCGGCGCTGATGACGAAGCTGCCGCTGCCGCAGACACCAATCGCGCCAATGCGGTTGCGGTCCACGAACGCGTGTGTCCCGAGGAAGTCCACCGCCGCGCTGAACGCCTCGGCGTAGACATCCGGCGAAACGATCTGTCGGGCTTCGCCCTCGCTCTCGCCCCAGGATGGCAGGTCGATCGCCATGGCGATGAAGCCCTGCTCGGCCATCTTGGTGGCATAGAGGGTCGCGCTTTGCTCTTTCACCGCGCCCATTGGATGGCCGACGACGATGGCCGGATGACGTGCATTGCGGTCGAGGTTCTTGGGAACGAGCAGATTTCCCGCAATATTCATCTGGTATTGGCTTTTGAAGGTCACTTTCTCCAGCGTCACCTGACCGCTTGTATAGAAATTGTTTGCACCGTTTGACATGTCTTGAGCCTTTGCGAAGGGAAAGTTGAAGAGTGACGCCCCACTGAAGGCGGCGATGCCGGAGCCGGTCAGCTTCAAAAGCTCCCGCCGGTGGATTTCACGCGCTGGTATTTTCGTATCAGGGGTATTCAAAGGCATTTCCGATCTCCTGTAAGTTTGGGTTGGAATTGAACCACTCGCCACTTTGGCCAGTCCTCTTCGAGTTTGAGCAGACGCCGACCGTTGCCGATCAGCGCGATTGCGAAGCCGGCCAGAACCAAGCTGCCGATGAAGATCGCGGAGATCGTCAGACCATACAGCAGCACCCCTCCGACTACCGCGCCCAGAAGGATCGAAGCCTGGATCGCCGCGACCATCAGGCTTGCCGGCGGCCTCGGCCGCATTTTGCGACATCCATGTCATCCAAATCACCGACATCGCGGTAATGCATTGTTGCAGTGCAAACCTAATGGTTTTGCCATAAAGCGATTACCCATATAAATCGGCATGAACCTATCGACTATATCGAATAATCCGCTGCAAGCGACGGAGAGAGAAACTTCATGGCCAGAACCGATCTCAACCAGTTGACGTGGTTTCAGGCTGTCGCAGAAGAGCGCAGCTTCACCAAGGCGGCGGCAAAGCTCGGCGTCGCGCAATCGACGCTCAGTCACACGATCAAGCAGCTCGAAACACGCATGGGCATACGCCTTCTGACCCGCACGACGCGTAATGTCGCGACGACCGTTGCGGGCGAAAGGCTGCTACAGACGATCACCCCGCGCATTGGTGAAATCGAAGACGAGATCACAGCGCTGATGGCGCTCCGCGAAAAGCCGTCAGGCTCGATCAGGTTGACCCTGTCCGACCACGCGCTCGAAAGCGTGGTCTGGCCGAAGCTTAAGCCGGTCCTCAGCGGCTATCCCGACATTGGCGTCGAACTGATCCTGGACAGCACCTTCCGCAACATTGTCGAGGAAGGCTTTGATGCCGGTGTCCGGCTTGGAGAGAGCGTCGAGAAAGACATGATCGCGGTCCGCATCGGCCCGGACTGGCGCTTAGTCGCCGTGGCTTCGCCGCGATACTTCGCGGCGCACGGCGTGCCTGTGCATCCGCAGGATCTGGTCCGGCACGTCTGCATCAACATGCGTCACGAAACCGCCGGTGGTCTGTACGCATGGGAGTTCGAGCAGGATGGACAGGCGCTGCGTGTCCGTGTGGACGGTCAACTTACCTTCAACAACTCCTACGCCATGATCGACGCGGCAGCGAGTGGCTATGGCATCGCCTATGTTCCCGAGAACATCGTGGAGCGGCACGTCGTCTCAGGATTGCTGGTGAAGGTCCTCGACGACTGGTCACCCTTCTTCGATGGCTATTTCCTCTATTATCCGAGCCGCCGCCAAAACCTTCCTGCGTTCAAGATCATTGTCGACGCGTTGCGGCATAGGGATCCGTCGGGATCGTGATGTCCCTTCGTCATATTGCACTCAGGGGCGTGGTCGATAGCGGCTCATTCCTGAATCTCGATAGGCGCAGCAGGAAAGGCTTAGGTCGAGGTCCGGTATCCAACTTGAAGCGTTCGTTATAACCAGAACATCGCGTCGATGCTTGCGCGGGCGTTGGCCACAACTTTCTTCCCCATCGCGCCGGCTGGAGCGAAGCGCATGATCCTACAGGGAAATTGAATAGGTCGCAGCCGCATCGCACCGCAGCATGCATGTTGGCTCCCCGGGCCGGATTCGAACCAGCGACCAACCGGTTAACAGCCGGTTGCTCTACCACTGAGCTACCGGGGAACAGAGGCTCTTGCGTGAGTGGGGCAGCCTATAGCAAACCCGTTTCGGCTTTGCAAAGAAGCATTTCGCATTTTTTCGATGCTTTTTGGCGCAGGGCTTGCTGGCAATGGCCGGCGAGCGCCCTCATATGAGCTATCTCTCGCATGTCACGGAACAGAAAAGGCCGTTGCGGCTTTCTCCGGCTGACGGTGCTACTGATGCAAACGGATCGACATTTCACATGACGGCAATGAGCGACGAACAGCCACCGGCCCGGAAAATCTCGGTCTTCGGCCGCCAGTTCACCATGCCGCGCTCGCGCGGCCTCAGGATTGCGATCGGCGTCGTGCTGATCATCGGCGGCATTCTCGGCTTCCTGCCGATCCTGGGTTTCTGGATGGTACCGATCGGACTGCTGGTGCTCTCCTACGAATTTGCCCTGGTGCGTCGTCATCGGCGCCGCTTCGTCGTCTGGTGGGAGCGACGGCGCCGGCCTGACTGAGATTGCCCCGCTGACGGCCGCCAGCCTGCCATATGTCGGCGAGCGGCGTCGTCCGCCCATACGTTTACCGAGGTTGGTCGAAGCAGCTCTCCAGACGTTCGCAAAGCTCCTTGAGAACGGCGGTAGCCGATGCCAGCCGCGCCCGGTCGCGCGGCGGCAGGGTGTTTGCGCCTTCTATGCTGAGGCGGTCGATGGCATAGCGCACAAGCTCTGCAGACTGCGACAATCCGCGCGACGTGCCGTCCTTCGTAGCTGCTCGACGCATGGCGGAGCCTCCTCTTTGCCCAACGTGGCCGCCGGTTTCGGGTTCCCGTCGCCCAGAATCATGCTTAACGATAAGCTAATATGTTATTGCTAAGATGGGCATTGCGTTGATAAGGCAGGGCATGGAAGGTCGAGGAACCGTTGGGAATGCATGGTGGCCGCTTGACGGCATTTTCGCCGCAACCTATTGGAGCCGGGTGGAACGCTGGGAGCAATGAGGCCTCGTGGCGGAGTGGTTACGCAGAGGACTGCAAATCCTTGCACCCCGGTTCGATTCCGGGCGAGGCCTCCAATGCCCGAGCTCCCGCGCGTCAGCGCCAGGGGGCTTCAGTTCCGGTCGAAACAGCCGCGGCCTTTGCGCGGCAAGCGGATGGTTGGAACATGAGCGCTGATTTTGCCGAACGCCGGGTGAAGATGGTCGACGGCCAGATCCGCACCACCGACGTGACCAGCGCGCCGTTGCTCGAGGCGATGCTTGTGGTGCCGCGCGAGGCCTTTGTTGCCCCCGGCCAGCGCGATCTTGCCTATATCGACGAGGACATCCGCATTGCCGATACGGCCGATGGCCCGCGCTATCTGATGGAACCGTCGCCATTGGCCAAGCTGATGCAGCTGGCCGATATCGGCCCAAGCGATTCGGCACTCGATGTCGGCTGCGGCACCGGCTATGCGGCGGCGATCCTGTCGCGGCTGGCAAGGTCCGTGGTGGCGCTGGAAAGCGATCCGGCGCTGGCCGAGACCGCCACTTCGACGCTTGCGGCGCTGGGTTGCGGCAATGTCACGGTGGTCCACGGGCCGCTGCCGCAAGGCCACGCAGAGAAGTCGCCTTACGACGTCATCCTGATCGGCGGCAGCGTCGGCGAGGTGCCGGCGGCGCTGTTCGACCAGCTTGCCGAAGGCGGCCGACTCGTCGCCGTTGAAGGGCAGGGCAATTCGGGCGTAGCCCGGCTTTTTTTTAAGACTGGAGGGGTTGTAACGGGAAGACGCGCATTTAATGCGGCAATTAAGCCACTACCGGGATTCGAACGCATTCCCGCCTTCGAATTCTGAGTGATTTTGCCTTGCAGCGAAGGCGCTGTCATGATCGCTTGCGTTTGAACAATCGTTGCTGATCTGCATAACCGGGTGTTTCTTGGGGGCTTTCAGCGGGGGAACGATAAAAAACGCGGCGCCGGCTGATCAGAAGGAGAAGCCAGCGTGGCGCAGTTCCCGTGCAAAACGAATGAGGGAATATAACGTGCCGTCTGTACGCAAGTTGCTTTTTACCGCTGTCCTCGTTTCGGCGACCGCGCTTTCTCCAATGGCCGCCTCGGCCGAAACCATTCTCGGGGCACTTTCAAAGGCCTATCAGAACAATTCCTCTCTCAATTCTTCACGCGCCGGCGTTCGCGTCACCGACGAGGGCGTTGCCATCGCCAAGTCCGGCTGGCGCCCGACCATCACCGGTTCCGGAAGTATTGATTATACCGCCAGCCACAGCAACCTGTTGCACCGAAACATCTCGTTGACCACCGGCAACTTTGGCGTCGAGATCGACCAGACGCTGTTTGACGGTTTTCAGACCAGGAACAATGTGGCGGCCGCCGAATCGCGGGTCCGCGCTTCGTTCGAAAGCCTGCGCAACGCCGAAGAAAACACTCTTTTCAACGCGGCAAGCGCCTATATGGACGTCATCCGCGACCGTCAGGTCGCCGTGCTGACCGAACAGAACCTGCAATTCCTGACCGAGCAGGCGCGTGCGGCGCGTTCGCGCTTCGAGGTCGGCGAAGGTACGCGCACCGACGTCGCGCAAGCCGACGCCCAGCGTGCCTCCGCGGTGGCGCAGTTGAGCGCCGCCCGCGCCACGGCGCTGGCAAGCGCCGCGACCTATCGCCAGATCGTCGGCGACGAGCCGGGCAGGCTCAGGCCGGCTTCGCCGGTGTCGAAGCTGTTGCCGTCGAGCCTCGATGCAGCGATCGCGATCGCATCGGCCGAGCATCCGGCCATCCTCGCCACCGCGCATCTGGTCGACGCGGCGGCGTTTTCGGTGAAGTCTGCCGAAGGCGCGCTGCTGCCGCAACTCTCGGCGTCGGCGGGTGTTTCGAGCGCCTATCGCGGCACCGCGCCCGGCTCGCTCTCCTCGACACAGGATGGCGTAACCAATTCGGCGAACATCGGTGCGACATTGACGATACCGATCTATTCCGGCGGCCGGACCTCGGCATTGGTTCGCCAATCAAAGGAATCACTTAGCCAGGCCCGTATCGAGGTCGATGTCAGCCGCGACACCGTGCGCCAGGCGGTGACCTCGGCATGGTCGCAATACACCGCCGCGCAGCAAAGCGTCACGGCCAACCGGCAGGTGGTCGCCGCCGCGCAGCTTGCCCTGAACGGCGTCATCGAAGAGCGCAATGTCGGCCAGCGCACCACGCTCGACGTGCTCAACGCGCAGGCGACCCTCATCACCGCCAAGATCAATCTTGTCAGCGCCGAACGCGACGTGGTGGTGGCGAGCTATGCCATCCTCTCGGCGGTTGGCCATTTGTCGGCAGACCGCCTTGCGCTCAACGTGACGAAGTACAGGCCCGAAGAGCATTACAACGCCGTCAAGGACAAGTGGATCGGTCTGCGCACGCCGGACGGCCGCTGATCGCCAGGCCGTGTTTTCAGCCCGCGCTCGAACGACGCGCGGGCTTTCAACTCCCGACCCTAATCTGTTGAAATCCGAGATGTCGCCAGATTGGGGATTCTCGCAAGCCGTTCCGTCGGTTACGCTGTTGCCATGATTCGAATCCGGCATTGCCGGACAGGAAATCTGGGAACGAGTCACAAGGGCGGCGGATGTGACGATGGCGACGGCAAGCAGCGTACAGCGCGAACCTTCCATGGAAGAAATACTAGCTTCCATCAGAAGGATCATCGAGGACAGCGATACCGGCCGCAAGCAGCCGGGCGACGCCGACGAGCTGCGCCAGGATCTGCAACCGGCGCCGGCAGCCGGACGGGCAGCGGAGGGGGATGCGTTCCGCTCCGAACTGCGCGGCGGGCTGGAGATCGCCAAGCCGGCCACGCGCGCCGAGGTGCAGCCAACGGCCGCGCCGGTCATTGAGCCCCTGGAAACGCCGCTGCGCGCCGGCCCGGAAAAGGCAGCGGTGACGCTGGCTGAGGTGAACACCGCTCCCGCAAAGCCGGATCGGCCTGCGACAGCCAAGGCTGCCGAGACGACCGACACCATCATCGCCGATTGGCGGCGCGAGATCGCGGCGGTCGGCGACGCGATGGCCAAGCCGGAGCGCGCCGAGCCACTCCTGACGCCGGACGCCGAGCCGAAAGCCGAGGTTTTCGAGAACGAGGCGACTGCTGGACTTGTGCCGGAGCCTTCGGAAATTGGGCCGGAGCCTTCGGAAATCGGCCCGGAATCTTCGAAAATCGGCCCGGAATCTTCTAGAATCGGATTGGCGCGTCCGGCGGCCAGCGAGGCGCCGTCCCTTCGGCCGGCGATCCTTTCGGAGCATGCGGGCCGGCAGGTTGCCGCCGCCTTCGGTGAACTTTCGGACGCGTTTGCCAGCCGCAGCAAGAAGACCTTCGACGAGATGGCCGAGGAGATGCTGCGGCCGATGCTGCAGGACTGGCTGGACAACAACCTGCCGACGCTGGTCGAGCGGCTGGTGCGCGAGGAAATCGAGCGCGTCGCGCGCGGCGCGCAGTAGCAATTCGGAGAGCCGCCAATGGGCGGCGCTCGACCGGCGAATTGTCGAAGTCGGCGCTGCCCCTCATCCGCCTGCCGGCACCTTCTCCCCGTATAGTGACGGGGAGAAGGGGTTGACCGCAATTTAGGCGCCTTTTCCGCAACGTTCGTGACTGGCGAAAGCTTCAGTGCAGGCGTTTTTCTCCCCGTCACTATACGGGGAGAAATGCCCGGCAGGGCAATGAGGGGCAGCGCAAACCTGAAGCGATTGCCTTGCAACATTCAGTCCCCCGAGTTGCACCGAACCATCCCGGCGCTATCTATTGGCCATGCCGCCCTTGCGGTTGACTTGGCAACAACCTTCCGATTTACACCGGACCACAAATTCCGGACAGCGCGGACCGTTTTCCCATGCTCGAAAAGACCTACGACGCCAAAGCCGTCGAGCCGAAGATTGCCAGGATCTGGGAAGAGGCCGACGCGTTTCGGGCCGGCGCCGGGGCCGAGGAGGGGGCTGAAGCCTTCACCATCGTCATCCCGCCGCCGAACGTCACCGGCTCGCTGCATATGGGCCACGCGCTCAATAACACGCTGCAGGACATTCTGGTGCGCTTCGAGCGCATGCGCGGCAAGAACGTCTTGTGGCAGCCGGGAATGGACCATGCCGGCATCGCCACGCAGATGGTGGTCGAGCGCCAGCTTATAGAAAAGCAGATTCACCGCCGCGACCTGACGCGCGATGAGTTCATCGACAAGGTGTGGGAATGGAAGGCAGAATCCGGCGGCGCCATCCTCAACCAGCTGAAGCGGCTCGGGGCCTCGGCCGACTGGAGCCGGGAGCGCTTCACCATGGACGAGGGCCTGTCCAAGGCCGTGCTCGAAGTGTTCGTGACGCTCTACAAGGAAGGGCTGATCTACAAGGACAAGCGCCTTGTGAATTGGGACCCGAAGCTGTTGACCGCCATCTCGGATCTCGAGGTCGAGCAGCAGGAAGTCAACGGCAACCTCTGGCACTTCCGCTATCCGGTCGAAGGCATGACCTTCGATCCGGAAAATCCGAAGACCTTCATCACCGTTGCGACGACCCGCCCGGAGACGATGCTGGGTGATACGGCTGTCGCCGTCCACCCCGACGACGAACGTTTCCGGCATCTCGTCGGCAAGAACCTCATCCTGCCGATCGTCGGCCGCAGGATCCCGGTGGTGGCGGACGAGTATTCCGATCCCGAAAAAGGCAGTGGTGCGGTCAAGATCACGCCGGCGCATGACTTCAATGATTTCGAGGTCGGCAAGCGCCACCGGCTGCCGGCGGTCAACATCCTCACCGTCAATGCGGCGGTGAGCCTCAAGGACAATGAGGACTTTCTCGCCGGACTGGAAGTGACGCCGGAGCGCCAGGCCGTCTGGGACAGCCTCGACGGCCTCGACCGTTTCGATGCGCGCAAGAAGATCGTCGAGCTGATGCAGGCGGGCGGCTTTCTCGAGAAAGTCGAGCCGCATCGCCACACGGTGCCGCACGGCGACCGCGGCGGCGTGCCGATCGAGCCGTTTCTGACCGACCAGTGGTATGTCAATGCGGCGGAACTGGCCAAGCCGGCGATCGCCTCGGTGCGCGAGGGCCGTACCAATTTCGTGCCCAAAAACTGGGAAAAGACCTATTTCGACTGGATGGAAAACATCCAGCCCTGGTGCATTTCGCGCCAGCTCTGGTGGGGCCACCAGATCCCGGCCTGGTACGGGCCGGACGGGCATGTCTTTGTCGAAAAGACCGAGGAAGAGGCGCTCGGTGCCGCCGTCGAATACTATCTGGCGCTGGAAGGGCCGTGGAAGGCCTGGGTCGAGGACAAGCTTGAGAATTTCCAGCCTGGCGAGATCCTGACCCGCGACGAGGACGTGCTCGATACATGGTTCTCGTCGGCGCTGTGGCCGTTCTCGACGCTTGGCTGGCCGGACCAGACGCCGGAGCTGAAGACCTATTACCCGACCGACGTGCTGGTGACCGGTTTCGACATCATCTTCTTCTGGGTCGCCCGCATGATGATGATGGGCCTGCATTTTATGGACCAGGAGCCGTTCCATACGGTCTATGTCCACGCGCTGGTTCGTGACAAGAACGGGCAGAAGATGTCGAAGTCGAAAGGCAACGTCATCGATCCGCTCGAGCTCATCGACGAATACGGCGCCGATGCGCTGCGCTTCACCTTGACTGTGATGGCAGCGCAAGGCCGCGATGTTAAGCTCGATCCGGCCCGCATTGCCGGTTATCGCAATTTCGGCACCAAGCTGTGGAACGCGACGCGCTTCGCCGAGATGAACGAAGTGGCGCGCGACGACGATTTCTGGCTGCAGGACGCCAAGCTGGCGGTCAACCGCTGGATCCTGACGGAGCTGACGCGAGCCGCGCGCGACATAACGGACGGCATCACCTCATACCGCTTCAACGAGGCGGCGGGTGCCGCCTACCGCTTCGTCTGGAACCAGTTCTGCGACTGGTACCTGGAACTGCTGAAGCCGGTGTTCATGGGCACCGACGAGGCCGCCAAGGCCGAGAGCAGGGCCTGCGTCGCCTTCGTGCTCGACGAGATCTACAAGCTGCTGCATCCGATGATGCCGTTCATGACCGAGGAACTGTGGGCCGAAACCGCCGGCGAGGGCAGGCAACGGCAATCGCTGCTTTGTCATGCGGCATGGCCGTCGCCCGACTTCGAGGACGAGGCGGCCGCCGCCGATATCAACTGGCTGATCGACCTTGTCTCCGGCATCCGCTCGGTGCGTTCGGAGATGAACGTGCCGCCGGCGGCTATCGCACCGCTCGTGGTGATCGGCGCCAACGACGCGACACACGAAAGGCTCGAGCGTCAGGGCTCGGCTATCAAGCGTCTGGCGCGGGTCGGCGACATCTCGCTCGCCGAGGCGCCACCCAGGGGATCCGCCCAGATCGTCGTCAACGAGGCGACGATCTGCCTGCCGCTCGGCAGCCTGATCGACCTTGCCGCCGAGGCAGCGCGCCTGCACAAGGAGCTTGCGAAGGTGACCGAGGAAATAGCGCGGCTCTACAAGAAGCTGTCCAACGAGAAATTCGTCGCCAACGCGCCGGAAGAGGTGGTGGAGGCCGAGCGTGAAAAACTCGCCGAATATCGCGAGGCGCAAGAGAAGCTTTCGGTGGCATTGGCGCGGGTGCGCGATGCCGGTTGATCGAATAGATTGGGCCGGTTGATCGAACAGATTGGGCCGGCTGATCAAACAAGTTGATCGAACAGATTGGGCCGGCTGATCAAACAAATTGGGCCTGCTGGCCGCAATAGATTCGCCGGTCACGAATCTGCCTTCCAGACAGGCCGCCTGCCACGAAAACGGGCATTCCGCAGCGTAAATCTTGAGGCAAACTGAATGTTTTTGCCCCATTGTTGCCGTAATGTAACAATGGCTAATTGGGCACGCAAAATGCCCTGTTTTGTAGTGATTTAGGGGTTTTTCCCGAGTTTTCTCGTCGATCTGTATTGTGGCGGCCATTTTCCCGCCTCGGTAAGAAGGCCGACACCTTGTCGGAAATGCGTTCAGCCAAGCTGTACATGTACGCACGGCGAATTCGTTGTTGCGCCGTTAACCTGAATTGGTTCTAGCTTGATGCAAGGATATTTCGGGGAGGAGATTCATGTGTTATTCGCGTCTGAAAGTGCTGCTGGGCGCGGGGGCTTTTTCGCTGGCTTTGGCTGGGACGGTGCAGGCCGGGGGCTTTGACCGGGGCGGCGTCAACATCGACCAGCTGTTCGACGCGGCGCCATATTCGTTCGACGCAGGCGTCACCTATGTTTCGCCACAGCGCAAACTCAAGAATGTGCAGCGTCTCGATGGCTCGGGTTTGTCGACATCGGCGGTGGACGTTGGTGGCGATTATGCGGTGCCGCATGTCGGCATCAAGGCCAACATCTTTGAGCCCGTAGACTGTCTTGCCACCTATACGAGACCGTATGGTGCGGACGCGAATTTCGGCATGAACAACGCCTATTCGCCGACAGCGGTCAAATACGCCGTCGACACAGACGATTTCGGTCTCACCTGCTCCTATAAGGTGAACGTCGGCAAGGGCTCCGTACGATTCATCGGCGGTGTCTCCTACCAGCAGGTAGACGCGTTTCTTTCCCGTCAGACACTGCTCGCCTTCGGCAATACCGGCCTCGGTGTCTTCAAGCTATCCGACGAGGCATGGGGTTGGCGTGCGGGCGCAGCCTATGAGATCCCCGAGATCGCCCTGCGCGCCAGCCTGATGTACTCTTCGAGCTACAAATATGACGGGCTGTCGGGAACCGTCGACACGACCGGCTTCAGGGGCGCCTTTCCAGCGGATCTGATTCCCGGCTCTACCGGCGTGTACCCAGTCTCGGCGTCGGCTGAGATACCTCAGGCTCTGGAATTCAAGCTGCAGAGCGGCATAGCTCCTGGCTGGCTGGCCTTTGGTTCCATCCGCTGGCAGGAGTGGAGCAAGCTTGGCGTCATTGCCATCAATGGCGTGCGCAGTCCGGTAACCGGTTTGCCCTCGCCCGTTTCATTCGACCTGCTTTATCGCGACGGCTGGACGGTCACGGGCGGTATCGGGCACAAGTTCACCGATCAATTGTCGGGCGTGGTTTCGCTGACCTGGGATCGCGGCACCTCGACGACCTCCGGCTATCAGTCGGATACCTGGGCCGTCGCCAGCGGCGTCTCCTATTCGCCGAACGACCAGGTCGAGGTCAGGCTCGGCGGCTCGATCGGTGTGCTGACGAGCGGGTCATCGACTTTCAGCGGTGTCGGCGACGTGGCAAATGCCGTTACCTACACCTACGGCAACGACCTGCTTCTCGCCGGTTCGGCTTCCGTCAAGATCAAGTTCTAACTATTGAATTTTAAACGACAAAACGGCCGGGCGCTGCCCGGCCGTTTTGTTCGGTGCGTCATCCGGCATTCGGCCAATGCAACAAATTGCCCCCCATGATGTTCGCTCCGATAATTGTGACGTTTTGGCAACAGTTTCTGAACAACCCTCGCGTCGCCCGGCCGCCCGAGAACATTGCCTATTTCCCGCCATAAACCCGGCGCACCTCGAACCTGTCTCGGGACATGCGCCAAAAGGCTAGGCGAAGAGGCAGGCCGCACCGCCCGCGGCAAGGACGAGTATGGACGCCAGAGCGATCTCCAAGGCCAAGCTGCCGAGCCGCCACGTGACCGTTGGTCCCGAGCGGGCGCCGCATCGCTCCTACCTTTATGCAATGGGGCTGTCGGCGGCCGAGATCGCGCAGCCTCTGGTCGGCGTCGCCAGCTGCTGGAACGAGGCCGCGCCCTGCAACATCTCGCTGATGCGCCAGGCGCAAGTGGTCAAGAAGGGCGTGGCGGCGGCCAACGGCACGCCACGCGAATTCTGCACCATCACCGTCACCGACGGCATCGCCATGGGTCATCAGGGCATGAAGTCGTCGCTGGTGTCGCGCGAGGTCATCGCCGACTCGGTCGAGCTCACCATGCGCGGCCATTGCTACGATGCGCTGGTTGGATTGGCCGGTTGCGACAAGTCGCTGCCCGGCATGATGATGGCCATGGTGCGCCTCAACGTACCGTCGATCTTCATCTATGGCGGCTCGATACTGCCCGGCAGCTACCGTGGCCGGCAGATCACCGTGCAGGACGTGTTCGAGGCGGTCGGCCAGCATTCGGTCGGCACGATCGGCGACGCCGAACTGCTCGAGATCGAGCAAGCCGCCTGTCCGTCGGCCGGCTCCTGCGGCGCCCAGTTCACCGCCAATACCATGGCCACCGTCGCTGAGGCGATCGGCCTGGCGCTGCCCTATTCCTGCGGCGCGCCGGCACCCTACGAGATGCGCGACCGCTTCAATTTCGCTTCCGGCGAAAAGATCATGGAGCTGATCGCAAGGAACATCCGCCCGCGCGACATCGTTACTATGAAAGCGTTGGAAAATGCCGCGACCGTGGTCTCGGCCACCGGCGGCTCGACCAACGCGGCGCTGCATCTGCCGGCGATCGCGCACGAGGCCGGGATAAAGTTCGACCTTTTCGACGTGGCCAGGATATTCGAGAAGACACCCTACATCGCCGACCTCAAGCCGGGCGGCAAATACGTCGCCAAGGACATGTTCGAGGCCGGCGGCATTCCGCTGTTGATGAAGACGCTGCTCGACCATGGCTATCTTCACGGCGATTGCCTGACGGTGACCGGCCGCACTTTGGCCGAAAATATGGAACATGTTGCCTGGAATGACAGCCAGGATGTGGTCCGTCCCGCCAACAGGCCGATTACCCAGACCGGCGGGGTCGTGGGCTTGAAGGGTAACCTTGCCCCCGAAGGCGCGATCGTGAAGGTCGCAGGAATGGCGGAACTCAAATTCTCGGGTCCGGCACGCTGCTTCGATTCGGAAGAGGAATGTTTCGAGGCTGTTACGCACCGTAACTATAGCGAAGGCGAGGTTCTCGTCATCCGTTACGAGGGTCCGCGCGGCGGCCCGGGCATGCGCGAAATGCTGTCGACGACGGCGGCTCTCTACGGCCAGGGCATGGGCGGCAAGGTGGCGCTCATCACCGACGGGCGTTTTTCGGGCGCGACGCGCGGTTTCTGCATCGGCCATGTCGGGCCGGAAGCGGCAGTGGGCGGCCCGATCGGGCTGCTTAGGGATGGCGACTTGATCTCGATCGATGCGGTGAACGGCACGATCCAGGTTGCATTGTCCAAAGCCGAACTGGCGGCGAGGGCAAAAGCATGGAAGGCGCGCACGACCGACTATCAGTCGGGCGCGATCTGGAAATACGCACAGACGGTCGGACCTGCCCGCGACGGCGCGGTCACCCATCCCGGCGGTGCCAAAGAAACACACTGCTATGCGGACATCTGAGTTGTTGAGGTCGTCTGTCCTTTCGGCACTGGTTGCGCTCGCCACGTTTGGCGCGACCTTGGGCGCCGTCGGCCAGGCCATGGCCTTCGACGACAAGGTGTTCGACGACAAGACCGGCGTGAAGCCGCAGTCGAGCCCGTGGGCGGTGTTCCAGTTCGGCTTTTCCGCCTACAAGAACGGCCATAAGGAGCAGGCCGCGGAAGCCTATAAATATGCCGCCGAGAACGGCCAGATCGGCGCCACCTGGAAGCTTGCGCGCATGTATGCCGAAGGCGATGGCGTGGCGCGAGACGACTACGCGGCATTCAAGTTCTTCAGCGAGATCGTCGACCAGGATGTCGAGCCCGGTTCGCCCGAGGAAAGCTATGTTTCGGACGCGCTGGTGGCGCTTGGCGACTATCTGAGGAAGGGCATTCCCGGCAGCCCCGTCGAGGAGAACGAGGTGGCGGCCCAGGAATATTACATGCGCGCCGCCGCCAACTACCGCAACCCGAACGCCCAGTTCGAGATGGGCCAGATGTTCCTCAAGGGTGAGGGCGGCGTCAAGGCCAGCGTCAAGCAGGCCGGACGCTGGTTCCAGCTGGCGGCCGAAAAGGGCCATGCGGGCGCGCAGGCGACGCTCGGCAACCTGCTTTTCCAAAGCGGCAAGATCGTGCGGGGGCTGGCGATGATGACCGCGGCGCTCGAACGGGCCTCACCCGCCGACCAGCCATGGATCCGCGGCATGCAGGAAGAAGCGTTTGCGGCCGCCGGCGAAGCCGACCGCCGCACCGCGATCTCGCTGGCCGACGACATCCTCACCAAGGGTGGCGGCGACCAGTAGGTCGGCAGAATTTCCGTTTTGAAATCAATTGTCGGTCGGTTCCGCCGGCATGCCGCTGGGCGCCGGTGTTGAGATCGGCGTGCCCTGCAGATGTGGGGCCAGCGTGTTCTCCGGGCAGCCATCCCGCTGCTTTGTCCAGGACGTGTTGTTGAGCACCATCTCGCAACGGGCGAGGTAGCTTTGGCCGGCAAGCGTCAGGCAGGCGACCCGGCCGATCTGGAATGATTTGCCGTTAGCCAGGCACTCTGCATCGGCAAAAGCCGGCGTCGCCACCGCCATCGCAAGCGCGCAGCCGATCGGGCAGAGTGCAAATCGAGTAGTCATGGGAACCCCAGCCACCATGATGATTTCTCATCAAGCACGCGATTTGTGGCGATAAGAGGTCAACTTATCAATGTGCCGCCGGACAGCAGCTGCGGTCAGGCCGGCTGCAGCGCCAGATCGATCGCCACCGGCACGTGGTCGGAGGGTTTTTCCCAGGCGCGCACCTGTTTTTCGATCGAAGCCGAGGAAAACCAGTTGGCGGCTTCGGGCGACAGAAGCAAATGGTCGATGCGAATGCCGTTGTTCTTCTGCCAGGCGCCGGCCTGATAGTCCCAGAACGTAAAAATGTCCGGGGCGTCGGTGACGGCACGCACGGCTTCGGTGAAGCCGAGATTCTTCAGCCGCCGGAACGCTTGCCGCGTCGCGGGCTGGAACAGTGCATCGCTTAGCCAGTTTTCCGGATATTTCGCGTCGATCGGCTCGGGAATGACATTGTAGTCGCCGGCCAGAACCAGCGGCTCTTCCAGTGCAAGCCGCTCCTCGGCCCAGCGCTCAAGTCGCGCCATCCAGGAAAGCTTGTAGGAGAACTTCTTCTCGTCGTCGATCGGGTTGCCGTTCGGCAGATAGATCGAGGCAACGCGCAAGGCGCCCTTGTCGGTCGAGAACACGCCCTCGATAAAACGCGCCTGTTCGTCGGCATCGTCGCCCGGCAAGCCGCGATTGACCTCGTCGAAACGCAGCTTCGACAGGATGGCGACGCCGTTGAAGCCTTTTTGGCCGTAAGTCTCGACATTGTAGCCGAGCGCCTCGATCTCGGCGCGGGGAAACTGCTCGTCGACCGTCTTGATCTCCTGCAGGCAGGCGATGTCGGGCGCGCTTTCCGTCAGCCAATGGGTCAAGTTGCCGATGCGGGCGCGAACGCCGTTGATGTTCCAGGTGACGATTTTCATGACGGCCTCGATAGGCTGGTGGTCCGGAGACTAGCGATCCGGTGGATGACGTTCGACAAGGCCGATCGTATTGCCTGCCGGGTCCTTTAGGAAGGCCATCCATTCGCTTTCCCCCGCCTGGCCGAACAGGCCTTCGGTGTCGCGATGGACGAGCGCCGGCGGCGCGGTGAAGGGAACACCCGCGGCCCTTGCCGAGGCGTGGAACTCGTCGAGGCCCGATATGTCGAGATAGACGGTGCCGGCAGGCAGGCCGTCGGTGAAAAGCAGGCGCACGTCACCGGCCATGATAAAGGCGATGCCCGGCGGATCGAAACGCGCATGCAGGTTCATGCCGAGCACCTCGCGCCAGAACGCCAGCGTCGCATCGAGGTCGCGCCCGGCGGAAAGCGCGACCTGACGGACCGCGCCGACACGGCGCATGCTCATTCACTCCCGAAAGGTTGGGGTTCGGCATTTTCCGCGAGTATTTGCTCTATCATCCATCGCAGGTGCGATGCCTGCTCGCGCGTTGCATTCTCGTCCATCCAATCACAGCCGTTGTAAAGGTCTCCAAGCCAGTGTGGAAAATCGTATTTGTCCTCAATCGGCGACACCATACGGCAGACCTGAAAGGGTTCCAGGTCGCCGTCAAGGTAAGTCCGAATGCGTCGAAGGAACAGCTTACGTGCTATTTCCTTGGCTTCATCGGACTTGTCGTTGAAATCGGGAAAACACCGCGCGATCAGCGACCTCAAATGGCCATGAGCTTTCGCAAGATTAACGGCATTCCGCGGATTGCACCGCACGAGCTGCACATAGTCAGCGTCGTCTGCGTAGACCCGAGCTGCCTTGTGACGGTTGGCCCAACCAACGATATCGACATCGGAAATTGCTTCTATCTCGCGGGCGACAAGGACCGTCATCGGATCCTCAAGGCCCTCGAGGAGCGGCTTCATATTTTCAAATACTGAAGCTGGTGCCGCAGCCGCAGGAGGCGACCGCATTGGGGTTTCTGATCTGGAACGACTGGCCCATCAGATCGTCGACGAAATCGATCACCGAGCCGCCCATATAGACCAGCGACAGGTCGTCGATCAGCACGGTGGCGCCGTCCTTCTCGATGGCGACGTCGTCGTCATTGCGCCCATCGACCAGGTCGAACTTGTAGGAGAAGCCGGAACAGCCGCCGCCCTCGACCGAAACGCGCAGCGCCGTCTTGCCGGCTTCGCTCGCCACAATCTTGGCGATCCGCCTGGCGGCGGCGTCGGTCATCTCGACTTTCATGGCGGGCTTGGCATCAGCGCCCATGGGCGTCACCTTGCTTTCGGTTTTGTATGATAGGTATGAAGCGCGACGGGGCAAGTCAACTGCGGCATACGCTATGACCAACGAGTTGGGCGACATCGGATTCGGCTATCGGCCGCGCGCGGCCTATGCCAGCGACCCGGCGAAGTCGCGCGGGCGGCTGTTCGACGAGGTGGAAAGCCCGACGCGCACGCCGTTCCAGCGCGACCGCGACCGCATCATCCATTCGACGGCGTTCCGCCGGCTGAAGCACAAGACGCAAGTGTTCGTCGCACACGAAGGCGACCATTACCGCACGAGGCTGACGCATTCGATCGAGGTGGCGCAAATCGCACGCGCTCTGGCGCGGGCGCTGCGCGGCGACGAGGACCTGGCCGAGGCGGTGGCCCTGGTGCACGACTTCGGCCACACGCCCTTCGGCCATACCGGCGAGGACGCGCTGAACGACAAGATGGCCGCCTGGGGCGGCTTCGACCACAATGCACAGTCGCTGCGTGTGGTGACGCGGCTGGAGCGGCGCTATGCCGAGTTCGATGGGCTGAACCTCACCTGGGAAACGCTGGAGGGGCTGGTCAAGCACAATGGCCCGCTGACCGATGCCAAGGGCAAAGGGCTGAAGGGGCCGGTGCCGCAGGCTATCCGCGACTATTCCGAACTGCACGACCTCGAGCTCGACCGCTTCGCTGGTATCGAGGCGCAGTGCGCGGCGATTGCCGACGACATCGCCTACAACACCCACGACATCGATGACGGCTTGAGGGCAGGGCTGTTGACGCTCGATATGCTGGAAGGCGTCTCGCTGCCGGGGTCGATCCTCAAGGGCGTGCGTCAGCGCTATCCGGCGCTCGATGACGTACGCACCGGCCACGAGCTGATGCGCCGGCAGATCACCATCATGGTCGAGGACGTGATCGTCTCGACGACGGCCAATCTGGCGCGCATCAAGCCTGACAGCGCCGAAGCGGTAAGGGCGGCCGGCGAGCCGATGGTGAGCTTCTCCGCCGAGACGGCCATATTGGAAAAGGAGCTGAAGGCCTTTCTCTACAAGCACCTCTACCGGCATGCGGAGGTCATGCGGGTGCGCGCCGATGCCGACCAGATCGTCAGGGACCTGTTCGACGTCTATTTCGCCGATCCGCGCGCCATGCCGGATGGCTGGCGCGAAGGGCTCGACCGGGCAGAGGACCGCGTCAAGGCGCGCAGTGTTGCCGATTTCCTGGCCGGCATGACGGACACTTATGCACTCAAGGAACACAGGCGTTTGTTTGACCATACGCCGGATTTGAGCTAGGGCGGGCGCGATTTTGCCGGCCAACGCGCCGGATCCCTGCAAAACCGTCAGAGCCACAGCAATGAACATCTTCGCCGATTTCAACGCGCGAATCATAAAGGCCGTCGAAGCGCTTGATTTGAAAGACAAGGATGGCGTGTCGCCGGACCTGTCGCGCATCGCCGTCGAGCCGCCGCGCGATGCCAGCCATGGCGATCTCGCGACCAACGCAGCCATGGTGTTGGCCAAGCCGACCGGCCAGAACCCGCGTGCGCTGGCCGAAAGGCTGGCCGAGGCGCTGCGCGCCGACGAGGATATCGCGGCCGCCGAGATCGCCGGCCCGGGCTTCGTCAATCTCAGGCTCAAGGACGGTTTCTGGCAGGCGCATCTGACGGCGCTGCTCGGCGAAGGCCGCAACTACGGCCGCTCGACTATCGGCGGCGGCAAGAAAACCAATGTCGAATATGTCTCGGCCAACCCGACCGGCCCGATGCATGTCGGCCATTGCCGGGGTGCTGTGGTCGGCGACGCGCTGGCCAATCTGATGGCCTTCGCCGGTTACGACGTGACCAAGGAATACGTCATCAACGATGCCGGTTCGCAGATCGACGTGCTCGGACGCTCAGTCATGCTGCGCTACCGCGAAGCGCTCGGCGATGAGATCGGCGACATTCCGGCCGGGCTTTATCCAGGCGACTATCTGATCCCCGTTGGTCAGGCGCTGGCCAGCGAATTCGGCCGCTCCCTGCTGCAGATGCCGGACGAAGAGGCGCTTGCCATCGTCAAGGACAGGACGATCGATGCGATGATGGCGATGATCCGCGAGGATCTGGCGCTGCTCAACGTGCATCACGACGTCTTCTTCTCCGAGCGGACGCTGCATGCCAACAATGCCAAGAAGATCCGCTCGGCGATCAGCGACCTGACGCTGAAGGGCCACATCTACAAGGGCAAGCTGCCGCCGCCCAAGGGCGAGAAGCCGGAGGACTGGGAGGACCGCGAGCAGACGCTGTTCCGTTCGACCGCGGTCGGCGATGACATGGACCGGGCGCTGGTCAAATCGGACGGCACCTTCACCTATTTCGCCGCCGATGTCGCCTACCTCAAGGACAAGGTCGATCGCGGCTTCGTCGATCTGATCTATGTGCTTGGCGCCGATCATGGCGGCTACGTGAAGCGGCTGGAAGCGCTTGCCCGGGCGATTGCCGGCGACGAGGTCAAGCTTACTGTGCTGCTTTGCCAGCTGGTGAGGCTGTTTCGCGCCGGCGAGCCGGTACGTATGTCGAAGCGGTCAGGCGAGTTCGTGACCTTGCGCGAAGTGGTGGAGGAGGTCGGCCGCGACCCGATCCGCTTCATGATGCTCTACCGCAAGAACGACGCGCCGCTCGACTTCGATTTCGCCAAGGTGACCGAGCAGTCGAAGGACAATCCGGTGTTCTACGTGCAGTACGCCTCGGCGCGCTGCCATTCGGTGTTCCGGCAGGCGAGCGAGCAATTGGGCGAGGCCATGTTCGACCGCAACCAGCTGGCCGCCGAAGTGGCTTTGCTGACCGACGAGGGCGAGATCGGCCTGATCAGGAAGCTCGCCGAATATCCTCGGCTGATCGAAGCCGCGGCGCTCGCGCTCGAGCCCCACCGGCTGGCATTTTACCTTTACGAACTCGCTTCCAGCTTCCACGGACACTGGAACCGGGGCACCGATAATCCCGACTTACGTTTTGTTAAGGTTAACGACCGACAATTGACGCATGCCAGACTAGGGCTGGTGCAGGCTGTTTCGGACGTTTTGACGTCCGGCCTGACGCTGATCGGAGCCAATGCGCCCACCGAAATGCGTTAGGTTTGAGTAAAAAACCTGTCACCTTTTGCCCACATTGCGCTGGTAAGGGCCAACCCTACGCGACGTCCATGGCGTCCGAATGAGTGCGAGTTCGGGAACAATAATGGCAGACAGAACCCAGCTGAGAGCAGCCGACCACAACGACATCGCCAACGATGATCCGTTCGCGGAACTGACCAGGATCATGGGGTTCGACCCGCGCCAGCCGGTCAAACCGCAAACGCCGGCACAGCCGAAAACCGCTGCCGCCGAACCGTCGCTGGACGAGGGCGATTTCGAGATCGATCTCGAGAAGGAGTTGATGGGCGAATTCGGCGCCGACGCCAATGACAATGCTTCCCCTACCAAGCTTCGCGAGCCGACACCCGAACCGGCCGCCGCCGACGAAATGGAGGACGCGCTTGCTGCCTCGTTCGAACAGGATTTCGCGTTCGACGACAATGCGGCGGACGATGCTGCTCCTGTTGCGGCCGCTCCTGTTGCCGCCGACGAAAGGGCGTTCGCTCCCGCCGTCGAGCCGGAGCTCGACGACGAGTTCGATAACGCCGTCGCCGGCTCGCTCGAAGACGTGCCGCCGTTCGAGGACGACCTTTCGAGTGACGACGAACTTGCCGCCTCGCTCGACCAGGATTTTCGGCACGACGACGATGTGACGGCCAAGATCGCGGTGACCGGTGAGGATGAACCCAGGGCCGCAGCCGAGGCGATCGAGCCGGTCGACGAGCCCGCCTTCGACGATGAGTTCGACAATGCCGTGGCAAGTTCGCTCGAAGACGAGATGATGCTCGAAGAGCATGAGCCGATGGAGCAGACCGTCGCCGTTGAAACCGCCGCGCAAGCGGCCGCGCCTGCGTTCGACAACGAGTACGACAACGCCGTTGCAAGCTCGCTCGAAGACGAGCTGATGTTCGACAAGCATGAGCCGATGGAGCAGACCGTCGCCGTTGAAACCGCCGCGCAAGCGGCCGCGCCTGCGTTCGACAACGAGTTCGACGATGCCGTGGCAAGTTCGCTCGAAGACGAGCTGATGCTCCACGAGCATGAGCCGGCGGAAAACGTCGCCGCCCCGGCATCGCCGGTTGAGGCGGTTTCGGCCGATGAGGATCTTGCCGGCCATTTCGATGATGCCATGGCCGATGTCGACATGGACTTCGACGTTCGTCCGAACGAGCCTGCCGAAATCGAAGAACCAGAGTTTATCGAAGAGCAGTCGATCGAAGAGCCAGAGGCGGCCCGGCTTTCCGGCACGGCCGCTGAAGCGGCGTTCGACGACGATTTCGATCTGAGCTTCGACGATGCGCCTGCCGAGGAAGCTGAAGAGCCCGTGGCGCAGGTTGCGGCCGAACCAGCGGCGCCGGCCGCTGTCGTCCCGACGGCCCCAGTGGCTGAGGAACGCAGCCTGGAAGACGAACTGAACGCGCTGCTCGGTGCGATGAGCACACGGCCTGCACAAGCGGTCAACGAACCTCAGACAAGCCCGCAGACTGCCCAGAAGCCCGTGATGGCTGTTCAGCAGCCCATCGCGCCGGTAGTTCAGAAGCCAGCAGTGGCCGCCGAACAGCCAATGGCGGCGGTCAAAGACGTCGCCAACGAACCGGTGCATGCTGTCGACGAGCTGGATTGGGAACTCGACGAGCACGAGCCCGCTGAGCCGCAGCAGTCCAGTGCCGCCGATGACGCCGATCTTGGCAGTGTCCTCCTCGATGAGCTTGAAGGCGAGGATTTCGGTGTTGAAGCCGCTGCCGGACCCGCGGATGATCTCGACAGCGATGCGCTCGATGCCGACTTCGCCAGGAATATCGGCCTGGATCATGACTCGGCCGACAAGAGTGCGGCAGCTGCTGCCGAAGAAGACCCGCTCGATGCGCTGAACTGGCTGACGACACGCGCCACACCGCCCGAGCCGGCCCGCTCGTGGAGCCGCGTGACACCGGTCGCACAGCCTCAGCCCGCTTTTGCAAGCCAGCCGATGGCTTCGGCGCGTTCGGCACCACCGCCGCAGCCGGCCGCAACGCCGTCCTATCGGGCCGCACCGGTCGAAGAGAGGCCGTCCTATGAAAGCCAGGCATCCCGTGAAGAGAGGCCGTCCTATGAAGATCGGCCCGCCTACACGGAAGCTGCACCAACTTCGCGTCAACAGCCTTCCGCCTATGACGAGATGCCCGATGTCGAGACGGTCGACGTGCCCGAGCGCGTCGTGGCGCTGGCGGACGATCTCGACATTCCGGAGCTCAACTTCGACGATGACGAGCCGGTGGCGCCCGCCTACGACGATCTCGATGCCGATTTTGCCAGCCTTCTCACCGAAATGAATGCAACGGATATAGCGCCTGCCCCGGTGCGCAGTGCTGGCTATGACGATGAATACGATGCCGGCTTCGCGTCTGGCTACAAGCAAGATCGCGGCGAGACGCGCGCCTATGGCGCCAAGCCTGCGGAAGCCCCCGTCAGCGCGGCGGCCGCTTCCTATTCCGATGCAGCGGATGGTTTCGATCTGGGCCAATTGCCCGGTGGCCAGCCGGTTTCGCAAGCCGACGATTTCACCTTCGATGAGCTCGACTACGATCCCGAACTGGACGAGGAGATGTCGGTTCCGGGCCTTGCCGAACGCGGGGCCGAAAGGCAGCCGCGCAGGCGGGGGCTGCTGATAGGAGCGGTGGTCGGCGCCGTGGCGATCGCCGGAGGCCTTGGCGCCTTTGCGTTGACCCTCGGCGGCAAGAGCGGCGGCGATGCGCCGGTTATCGTCAAGGCCGACAACAGGCCGATCAAGATCAAGCCGGAAAATCCAGGCGGCACCGTCGTGCCGAACCAGGACAACAAGGTTTATGACGCTGTGGTCAAGGGCACCAAGCCCGCCGAGCCGGTTCAGCAGAAGCTGGTCACCAACACCGAAGAGCCTGTGGACCTGAAGGCCAACGAACCGGAGAGCCGCGTCGTCGATCTTTCGCCCAATGACCCCGATGCCGCGGACGATATCGACGCGCCCGGCACCGCGGCGTCCGACACCGACGGGGCTGGCACCAATGCGCCCGGCACCAGCGCGTCTGACTCCAGCACGCTTGGCGCCAGTGCGGCTGGCGCTGCCGAAACCGCCGCCGCACCGGCGCCCAAGTCCGAGGATCGCATCGCGCAGGTTCTGCAGGAGGCCGAGAAGGGTGCAACCCCCGAGATCGTCGCCGTTGCGCCGCGCAAGGTACGGACCATGGTCGTGAAACCTGACGGTTCGCTGGTGGCGCGCGAGGATCCGGCGCCTGCCGCCCCGCAGATGGCTGCTGCCGAGCCGGCCGATCCGGCGCCGCAGCACGTGGCTCCGTCGGCCCAGGCCGACGCCGCCGCGCAGACCGGCACCGTGCCCCTGATCGACCAAATCACAAGTGATCCGAAGATTGGCGACCAGCCGAGTGGCGATCAGGCGAGCGGCGATCAGGCCGAAACCTCCAAGCTGCAGCCGGCGCCCAAGCCCGACACAAAGGCTGAAGCCAAGCCGTCAGCCAGCAAGCAGTCCGCCAGCACCCCGGCCACGGTTCCGGTGGCGCCGCAGCGTCCGTCCGACCAGCCGGTCGACGTGGTCGGCGAGGTCAAGCCCGATCAGGTCGCTTCCATCGATCCGGCCGCGGCCGGGGCTGGTTCGTGGTCGATACAGATCGCTTCGCAGCCGACAGTCGAAAGTGCCCAGGCGACTTACCAGGATCTGCAGCGCCGCTACGGCAGCGTGCTTTCCGGCCGCACCGCCAACATCGTCAAGGCCGAGATCGCCGGCAAGGGCACCTTCTACCGCGTCCGCGTTCCGGCGCAGTCTCGCAACGAGGCGATCAAACTGTGCACCAGCTACAAGGCGGCCGGCGGCAATTGCTTCGTGTCCCACTAGCCACCAAAACCCCTCGAAAAGCCGGCGTCCGCGCCGGCTTTTTTGCGTCAACGGAAACCTCTGAAGGCAATTGGGGGCGATTCCCTTTGTCGGCGCGAAGCTCTAAACTGTTCCGCATGACCGAATCAAAATCCATGATCCTCGGCTGCGCCGGGAAATCACTGACCCGCGACGAAATCCGTTTCTATCGCAACGAATGCCCGTGGGGCTTCATCCTGTTTGCGCGCAATATCGGCGAGACCGAGCAGATCCGCGATCTGGTCGCCGCCATGCGCGACTGCGTCGGGCGTGCGGATGCGCCGGTGTTCATCGACCAGGAGGGCGGCCGTGTGCAGCGCCTGCGGCCGCCGCTGGCGCCGAACTATCCGGCTGCCGGTGCACTCGGCGCCTTGTGGCGCGACGACCATGACGCCGGCACCCGTGCCGCATGGCTGATGGCGCGGCTGCATGCCTTCGACCTGCTGCGCTACGGCATCACGGCGGATTGCCTGCCGGTGCTCGACGTGCCGATCGAGGGCGCCAGCGACGTCATCGGCGCGCGCGCCTATGGCAAGGAGCCGCGCGCCGTCATCGAGTTGGGTCGCGCCGCGGCGGAAGGCCTGATGGCGGGCGGCGTGCTGCCGGTGATGAAGCATATTCCCGGTCATGGAAGGGCCTTCGCCGATACGCATTTCGAACTGCCGACCGTCGACGCCTCGATCGGCGACTTGCAGCGGCATGATTTTGCCCCGTTCAGGGAGCTCAACCATTTGCCGATGGCGATGACGGCGCATGTCGTCTATAGCGCGATCGACCCGAAGAACCCGGCCACGACTTCCGGTAAGGTCATCGAAAAGATCATCCGAGGCGAAATCGGCTTCGACGGCCTGTTGATGAGCGACGACACCTCGATGAAGGCACTTTCTGGGGATTTCCCGTCAAAGGCGGCCGCTATCCTTGCGGCGGGCTGCGATCTGGTCCTTCACTGCAACGGCGTGTTCGAGGAAATGGCCGGCATTGCGTCGCGCACGACCGGGCTTGAAGGCAAGTCGTTTGAGCGCGCTGAGCGGGCGCTGACCTATATCAGGAACCGTGATGTGGCGGACGAGACCGAGATTCGGGCCGAATTTGCCAGTTATTTCGACGCGGTGGCCTAGCATCAAAGGAAGCGAAGTGGCGGAAACATTGGACCTGAAGGCCGGCAAGGCCGCACCGATGGACCGCTTGTGGGCCGAGAACGACGATTCCCGGCTGACCGGCGATCCGGCGTTGGTCGTCGATGTGGCCGGCTTCGAAGGTCCTCTCGATCTTCTGCTGCATCTTGCCCGCAATCAGAAGGTCGACCTGTCGCGCATCTCGATCCTGGCGCTGGCCGAACAGTATCTGGCCTTCGTCGAGAAGGTGAGGGCGCTGAGACTGGAGCTTGCCGCCGACTATCTGGTGATGGCGGCGTGGCTGGCGTTTCTCAAGTCGAAGCTCCTGATCCCCAAGCAGCCCGGCGACGAAGGCGAAAGCGGCGAGGAACTGGCGGCGGTGCTGCAGTTCCGGCTGAAGCGGCTGGAGGCGATGCGCGACGCGGCGGCACGGCTGGTCAACCGCAACCGGCTCGGACGCGACGTGTTTGCACGCGGCATGCCGGAAATGGTCATCGTCGAGAAGCGCAATGCCTATTCGGCCTCGCTCTACGACCTGTTGACCGCCTATGCCCAGCAGCGCCAGAAGCAGGCAATCACCAATGTGACGATCGCCAGGCGCGGCGTGTGGTCGCTCAAGGATGCGCGCGACGTGCTGACCAGGCTGATCGGGTCGCTGCGCGACTGGACGGCGCTCGACAGTTTCCTGGTCGAATATCTGGCCGGCCCGGAAGAGCGGCGCACCGCGGTTGCCAGCTCGTTTGCCGCGACATTGGAACTGGTGCGCGAAGGCAAGATGGAAATGCGGCAGGACCAGGTGTTCGCGCCGCTTTATCTGCGCGGCCGCGCCCAGGCCATCAAGATAGTCGAGGTAACACCATGAGCGAACGCGCCAACGCTTCGGTCATTCCGTTCAAGGTCGACGACGACGCCGAGCAGGGCGCGGTCGCCGAAAACCCGGCACAAAATCAGGGGCAGAATTTGTCGCGGAATCCTGGCGAGCGGCGGCTGCATATGGCGGAGGCCGTAAGGATGGCCGAGGCGATCGTATTCGCCAGCGCCGAGCCGGTCAGCGAAAAACAGCTCACTTCGCGACTGCCCGACGGCATCAACATTGCCGCGGCAATGGCCGAACTGCAGCAGATCTATGCGCGGCGCGGCGTCAATCTGGTGCGCGTCGGCGATGCCTGGGCGTTTCGCACCGCCGGCGACCTCGCCTTCCTGATGAGTCGTGACACGGTGCAGCAGCGCAAGCTGTCCCGCGCCGCCCTCGAAGTACTGGCGATCATCGCCTACCACCAGCCGGTAACGCGCGCCGAGATCGAGGACATCCGCGGCGTCGAGACGTCAAAGGGGACGCTCGACACGCTGATGGAGACCGAATGGGTGAGGATGCGCGGCCGGCGTCGCACGCCCGGCCGTCCCGTCACTTATGGCACGACCGACATTTTCCTCGACCATTTCGCACTGGAGGAGATACGCGATCTCCCCGGCATGGAGGAATTGAAGGGTGCCGGGCTGCTGTCCGGCCGCATGCCGTCGAATTTCTCGGTGCCGCTGCCGCCGGCCGACCCCGATGCGCTCACCGACGACGAGGATCCGCTGACCGACATCGACCTCGAAGAACTCGGCCTTTTGACGCCGCGCGTCACGGAAGATTGAGCCGAGCGCCATCTTAAAGCCACAGGCAGGATGGAACTGCGCCGATTGGTAGCGGGCCGCCGTGCCGAAAGTGCGTGACTTCGGCGACTCATTCATGAACTCTGTCGCAGTTCTGTTTGAATCCGAACCCGAAAGCGCATAGATCAGCGTCTGGGAAACCGTTCGAGAGAGATTTGCTATGGGTTCATTTTCGATTTGGCACTGGATGATCGTTCTGGTGATCGTGCTGCTGGTGTTCGGCCGCGGCAAGATCCCCGAGTTGATGGGCGACATGGCCAAGGGCATCAAGAGCTTCAAGAAGGGCATGGCGGACGACGAGACTGCCGAGGACAAGCGTACCGTTGAACACCGTGCCGACGAAACCGTTTCGGTACCGAAGGAAAAGGCCAGCAAAAGCTGAGCCCAAACTTTAGTCGGAACGTATAGCCATGTTCGAAGTCGGCTGGACCGAGATGCTGGTGATCGCGATCGTCATGATCGTGGTCGTCGGGCCCAAGGATTTGCCCAACATGCTGCGCACCTTCGGCCGCACAACGGCGAAGCTGCGCGCCATGGCGTCCGATTTCCAGCGGCAGTTCAACGATGCGTTGAAGGAAGCCGAGCTCGACGACGTCAAGAAGTCGGTCGATTCGCTGAGAAGCCTCAATCCGGCAGCCGAGATCAGGAAGCAGCTCAATCCATTCGAGCAGGCCGCCGCCGACGTCCGTTCCGGCGTCGACACCGTGATGAAACCCAAGCCGGCCGTCGATGCCGCCGCTGCGACGGAGCAGGCGGCCGAGCCGCTTAAGAACGGCGCAACGACGACGCCGGGCGTCAGCCCGCCGGAGCCGACGCCGGCGACGCCGATCTTTCCGGCGATGACGGACGAGTCCGTCGTAGCGCCGGCAGTGCAGGCGCAAACGGCTGCAGCGGCCGTGCCGAAAAAAGCACCTGCGGCAAAGAAGAAGCCAGCGCCCGCAAAAGCCGCGGCCGCCGCGCCGGCCAAGCCGGCAAAGACTGCTGCGCCGAAGGCTGCCGCAAAAGCTGAGCAAAAAGCGCAGTCGTCAGCAGCGAAGAAGCCGGCGTCAGCAACGAAGAAGCCGGCCGCCAGGAAAACGGCGGGAGCCGCCAAGTGAGCGTTTCGGACAAGGAAAAGGACGAGATAGAAAAATCGTCGGCTCCGCTGATGGAGCACCTGATCGAGTTGCGCCGGCGGCTGATCTGGTCGATCGGCGGTTTTTTTGTTGCCTTCCTGGTCTGCTTCTTTTTCGCCAAGCGGCTGTTCAACCTTCTGGTCATTCCGTTCAGATGGGCAACCCAATGGGCCGGGCTCGACCCGCACAAGGTCGAGCTGATCTATACGGCGCCACAGGAGTTCTTCTTTACCCAGGTCAAGCTCGCCATGTTCGGCGGCATGGTCATCGCCTTTCCGCTGATCGCCACGCAGATCTACAAATTCATCGCGCCCGGCCTCTACAAAAACGAGCGCAACGCCTTCCTGCCGTTCCTGATCGCCTCGCCGATCCTGTTCCTGATGGGCGCATCGCTGGTCTATTTCTTCTTCACGCCGATGGTGATGTGGTTCTTCCTCGCCATGCAGCAGACCGGCACCAACGACCAGGTGCAGATTTCGCTGCTGCCGAAAGTGTCCGAATATCTCAGCCTGATCATGACGCTGATCTTCTCCTTCGGCCTGGTGTTCCAACTGCCGGTGGTGACAAGCCTGATGACGCGGGTCGGCATGCTGTCGTCCACGGCCTTGGCCGAGAAGCGCAAATGGGCGATCGTCATCGCCTTTGTGGTGGCGGCGGTGCTGACGCCGCCCGACCCGATGAGCCAGATCGGCCTCGCCATTCCGACGATCCTGCTCTACGAGGTCTCGATCTGGTCGGCCCGGCTGATCGAACGCAGCAAGGAGCGCGACCGTGTGGCCCGCGAAAAGCAGGACGCCACCGAAGAGGTGGCCGAAAAGCCGGCGGACGCGTCTTCGACATAGGTTCGGTTCAGGCGGGCAGCATCTTTCTTCCGGCCGCAGCAACTTTGTTCTTGCTTTGTGCCGGCAGCTATGCTACTAATTTAGGTATGGTGCCAATTGGCTCCAAAAACCCGCCTCTCGAGGCGGGTTTTTGTTTCCAGGGTTCTTTCGATCGAACGTTGCGCGTGCTGCCTACCTGAGGTCGGCGCGAAGGAACTCTGCCTTGACGTCTTGTATCGATGCGGTTTACGCCCTCTGGTCTTTGTTTTGGGCATTTCCTTGCCCCGAAACCGCCGTGCCGAGGACGAACAGACCATGCTTGACATCAAATGGATTCGCGACAACCCGAAGGCCCTTGTCGAAGCGCTGAAGAAGCGCTCGTGGTCGGCCGAGGATGCGCAGTCCATGGTCGACGACCTGATCGCCGCGGATGAGGCGCGGCGCGAGCATCTGACCGAGCTGCAGACCAGGCAGGAACGCCGCAACGCCGCATCGAAGGAGATCGGCAATGCCATGCGCTCGGGCGATGCAGCTCTTGCCGAAAGGCTGAAGGCCGAGGTCGGCGAGATCAAGGCCTTCATCCAGAATGGCGAGGCGCGCGAGCGCGAGCTCGACAAGGCGCTGAACGATGCGTTGGCAGTGCTGCCAAACGTGCCGTTCGACGATGTGCCGGTCGGCAAGGACGAGCACGACAACGTCGTCAAACGCGTCGTCGGCGAGGTGCCGACGCGGCCGAACTGGGTGAAGGAGCATTTCGAGATCGGCGAAGCGCTCGGCATGATGGATTTCGCGCGGGCAGCACGGCTTTCTGGCTCGCGCTTCACCGTGCTCAATAGCGGCCTGGCGCGGATGGAACGCGCGCTCGGCCAGTTCATGCTGGATCTGCACACCACCGAGCACGGCTATGTAGAGATCCAGCCGCCGTTGATGGTGCGCGACGAGGTGCTTTTCGGGACCGGGCAACTGCCGAAATTCGAGGAGGATTTGTTCTTCGTTCGGCACGGGGACGGCAGGCTTGGCCTAATCCCAACCGCCGAAGTGCCGCTCACCAATCTCGTTCGCGACGAGATCACGCCGCACGAACAACTGCCGCTGCGCTATACGGCGCTGACGCCGTGCTTCCGCTCCGAGGCGGGCTCGGCCGGGCGCGACACGCGCGGCATGCTGCGCCAGCACCAGTTCTACAAGGTCGAGCTGGTGTCGATCACCGACCAGGAGACTTCGGTTGCCGAGCATGAGCGCATGACCGAATGCGCCGAGGAGGTGCTGAAGCGGCTCGGCCTGCCGTTCCGCACCATGACGCTGTGCACCGGCGACATGGGCTTTGGCGCGCGCAAGACCTACGACATCGAGGTCTGGCTGCCCGGCCAGAATGCCTATCGCGAGATATCGTCGTGCTCGGTATGCGGCGATTTCCAGGCGCGGCGCATGGACGCCCGCTACAAGGACAAGGACGGCAAGGGCAACCGCTTCGTCCACACGCTGAACGGTTCGGGCACCGCCGTCGGACGTGCGCTCATTGCCGTCATCGAAAATTATCAGAACGAGGACGGCAGCGTAACCATTCCTGAAGCGCTTCGGCCTTACATGGGCGGTCTGGAAAAGATCGAATCGAAATAATGCGCATCCTTCTGACCAACGACGACGGCATCCATGCCGAGGGCCTTGCATCACTCGAACGCATCGCGCGCACGCTGTCGGACGACGTCTGGGTGGTGGCACCGGAACAGGATCAGTCCGGCTATGCGCATTCGCTGTCGATCTCGGAGCCGCTGCGGCTCAGGAAAATCGGCGAAAAGCACTTTGCGGTGCGCGGAACGCCGACCGACTGTGTCATCATGGGCGTGAAGAAGATCCTGCCCGCAGCGCCTGACCTGATCCTGTCCGGCGTCAATTCCGGCGCCAACATCGCCGACGACGTCACCTATTCGGGCACGGTCGCCGGCGCCATGGAAGGCGCGCTGCTCGGCGTGCGATCGATCGCCATCAGCCAGGCCTATTCCTATGTCGGCGAGGACCGCGTCGTTCCCTACGAGACCACCGAAGCGCTGGCGCCGGCCCTGCTCGAAAAGCTCGTCGCCATGCCGTTGCCGGACGGCGTGCTGCTCAACGTCAATTTTCCGAACTGTGCGCCGGAAGAGATCGCCGGAACTGTAGTCACTTCGCAGGGCAAGCTGGTCCACAGCCTGTGGGTCGACGAGCGGCGCGACGGGCGCGGCCTGCCTTACTACTGGCTGCGCTTCGGCCGCGAGCCAGTCGAGGGCAAGCAAGGCACCGACCTCAATGCCTTGCGCAATCGGCTGGTGTCGGTGACGCCGCTGCAGCTCGATCTCACCGCGCATGAAATCCGCGATCAACTGGCCAAGGCGCTCGCATGAACTTGAACCACGCTGCAACGGTCGACGAGCGCGAAGGTTTCGCTGCCTTCCTGCTTCGCCTGCGCGGCAGGGGGACGGTGCCGAAGGCGCTTATCGCCGCCTTCGAGGCGACGCCGCGGCGCGGCTTTCTGTCTCCGCATTTCCACTCGATAGCCTGGTCGGACCGTATGCTGCCGATCGAATGCGGCGAGGCCATCGAAGGCGCCGACCTGCAGGCGGCGGTGATCGCGGCACTTGCCATCGAGCCGGGCAACCGGGTGCTCGAGATCGGCACCGGATCCGGCTACACGGCGGCGGTGATGTCGCGGCTTGCCGCGCGGATCGTCACCATCGACCGTTACAAGACGCTGGCCGAACAGGCCCGGCAGCGGCTCGAGGCGCTCGCCATCGGCAATGTCATCGTGCGCCAGGCGGACGGTTCCAACGGGCTGGCCAACGAAGCGCCGTTCGACCGCATCGTCGCCTGGGCGGCCTTCGACAGCCTACCGCGCTTCCTGCTCGACCAATTGTCGAGCGGCGGCATCGTCATCGCGCCGATCGGACCCGACGAAGGCGAGCAGGTGCTGGCCAAGCTGACCAAGGTCGGCAGCCGCTTCGAACGCGAGGATATCGGCCTGGTGCGCCTGCAGCCGATCCTGCACGGTGTCGCCGCGGTGATCTGATTCCGGGTACATCGCGCCGCTTGAGGATCAGCCGAAGCCTGTCGTTTCGTCATCCTAGGACGACGAAGTTGAGAGCCTTCCTCGAAGATTTTAAGAAAATTTGCGTCTGATTCTACAGGTTTAACCGACCGGTAACATTAACGCGCTTTAATCACACTCAGTTGTACCGGGTCTGTGCGGGTTAGTGCGATGCAATTCAGTGTTTTGAAGGCAAACGGACGCAATCTGGCGCGTGGCTGCGCCGTCCTCATGATCGCAGGCGCTGCGACGGGGTGTAGTTCCCAGGTGGCGCGGTTCAACAGCGTCGATGACGTGTTCACCGCCTCGACCAACAACCAGCGCGCCATCATCGACAAGCAGGATGCTGCCCAGCCCTATCCGGGCGATGTTGCGGCCGCGCCGGTCGACGGCAGCCACACCCAGTCGGTCAGCCGCTCAAGCCTCGAACCGGTTACGGCGCAGCAATTGCCACCGCCGGCTCCCGCCCTGGCACCCGCCGCCCGTCCGGTGCGTACCGCTGCCGCGCCGACCCTGGCGCCTGCCGCTCCTCGTGTCGACAGGACGGCAACCGGCACCGTCGCTCCGGCGGCAAGGCCGTTCAAGAACGCCGAGCCCGACGCGCCGCGCATGGCGACGGCCGCCGGCGCACCGCATGCAACCGAGATCGTCGTCAAGGACGGCGAGACCATTTCCGGCCTGTCACGGCGCTACGGCGTGCCGGCCGATGCCATCATGAAAGTAAACGGGCTGAGCGCGACCAAGGGGCTGAAGACCGGCCAGAAGCTCGTCATCCCGGCCTATGCGTATTCGAGCAACGGCGCCACGCCGAAAGTCGCCGACGCCAAGCCCGCGAACGGCACCAGGCACGACCAGCCGGCCGACGCGCCGGAGAAGGTGGCCGTGCTGCCGCAGCAACCGAAGCTCAGGGAAGGCAAGTCTGCCGCGCAGGTGGACGCCTCGGCTGCCCCGAGCCAGCCGAAGGATGGAAAGGCCGCGCCCAAAGTGGCTTCGGCGACGGCCAAGTCGGCGGGTGCCGGCGGCACCTACACGGTCCAGCAAGGCGATACGCTGTCGGCCATCGCCAGAAAGACCGGCGTCGGCGTCGTCGCGTTGAAGCAGGCGAACGGCATGCAGGATGGACTGCTCAAGATCGGCCAGACCCTGAAAGTGCCGGCAGGCGGAACCGCTGTTGTCGCCGGTGCGAAGCCGGCAAAGCTCGATCCGGTGACGACGGCCACCACCCAGCCGCCTGCCAAGGCCACGCCGACGCAGACGCTCGCCTCCTACACGCCGCCAAAGAAGGACGCGAAAGTCATCCAGCAGGCCGAGGACGACGATGCGGTGGCGCCGGACGCAACGGGCATCGGCAAGATGCGCTGGCCGGTGCGCGGCCGCGTGATCTCAAGCTTCGGCGGCGGCAAGGACGGCGTCGACATTGCCGTGCCCGAGGGGACGCCGGTCAAGGCAGCTGAAAACGGCGTCGTCATCTATGCCGGTGACGGCCTCAAGGAATTCGGCAACACGGTGCTGGTACGGCACGAAAACGGTCTGGTCACCGTCTACGGCCACACCAGTTCGATCGAGGTGCAGCGCGGCCAGAAGGTCAAGCGCGGCCAGGAAATCGCCCTGTCCGGCATGAGCGGCACCACCGACTCGCCGAAACTGCACTTCGAAGTGCGCAAGAACTCGGCGCCGGTCGATCCTTCGACCTATCTCGAATAGAAGACGAAAGCGATTTGCGGGCCACCTGACCTTCAGCCCGCCGAGGAAGTCCGCTCCGCAAGGTGCGGGCTTCTTTTGTTGTTAGTCGTTGAGCGGCTAATCCTTGAGCGGCTTGCCGAGCCGGCCCGCCAGATCCTGGGTGAACTGCCAGGCGACGCGGCCCGAACGGCTGCCCCGCGTCGTCGCCCATTCCAGCGCCTCGGCGCGCAGCGTCTCGGGATCGATGGCGAGATCGTGATGGCGGACATAGCCGTCGATCATATCGAGATATTCGTCCTGCGAACATTTGTGGAAGCCAAGCCACAGGCCGAAACGGTCCGACAGCGAAACCTTTTCCTCGACCGCTTCGGACGGATTGATCGCCGTCGAGCGCTCATTATCGATCATGTCGCGCGGCAACAGATGCCGCCGGTTCGAGGTGGCGTAGAAGATGACGTTGGCCGGGCGGCCCTCGACGCCGCCTTCAAGCGCTGCCTTCAGCGATTTATAGGACGTGTCGTCGTGGTCGAATGACAGGTCGTCGCAGAACAGGATGAAGCGGAAGGGTGCTGCCTTCAGCAGGCCCATCAGCTTCGGCAGCGTGTCGATGTCTTCGCGATGGATCTCGATAAGCTTGAGCGGCAGGTCGAGCTTGGCCGAAGCGTTGACCGCGGCGTGCACCGCCTTGACCAGCGACGATTTGCCCATGCCGCGCGCGCCCCACAACAGCACGTTGTTGGCGGCATAGCCTGACGCGAAGCGCTCGGTGTTGTCGACCAATATGTCGCGGACGCGGTCGACCCCGCGGATCAGGCCGATGTCGACGCGGTTGACCTTGAGCACCGGCTCCAGATAGCCGGGATCGGCCTGCCAGACGAAGCAATCGGCCTCGCCCAGGTCGGTTTGCGGCACCGGCGGCGGGGCGAGGCGGGCGACCGCCTCGATCAGGCGGTCGAGCTTCTGGCTCAGGGTATCGATGGTGCTGTCGGTCATCTCTTGTCTTTTTTGTTTCGCTTTCGGGATGGTGCGGCAGGCCAACCTACCTGATTTCAGCGGTTTCGAAACTCGTCCCAAGCATTTGTTCGGGCATGATCTTTTACGGAAACCGAGCGTCGCTTTTGGGGATCATCCTCTAACACGGCTCACCAGGCCGGAAAAGCAGCCGATTTGCCCGGCGGCGCAGTTGCATTGGCAACGTTACCGACTATATTCCGGCCAAATTTGGCGGGGCCGTCAAATTCCCAGAACGGTTAAGGCCGCTGTTTTTAAAATTCAGGAGTACCTCGATGTTCGTGACACCGGCATACGCCCAAGGCATCGGCGGGGACTCGTCCGCAATGTTTATCCAGATCGTGCCGTTTGCTCTGATTTTCGTGATCATGTATTTTCTGATCATCCGGCCGCAGCGCACGCAGCTGAAGAAGCGCGGCGAGATGCTGGCGGCGGTTCGTCGCGGCGATACCGTTGTCACCGGCGGCGGCTTGGTCGGCAAGGTGACCAAGGTGATCGACGATAACGAGCTGGAGATCGACCTTGGCGGCGGCACCAAGGTGACGGCGCTGCGCTCGACGATCGCCGACGTGCGCGTCAAGGGCGAGCCGGTGGCAAACCAGAACGCCAAGAAATAACCCAAATCCAAGCGGTGATATCCGCGGGCAGGGCTACTAACGACGGCATATGTTCTATCTTTCGCGCGTGACGATCGTCCTGACTTGGCTTGCCGCGGCCGCCATGTTGGTCTTCGACGCGTCCAATCTCCTCGCCGCCGGTCCGCATATTCTGCTTCGGTTGGACGCGGCCGATGTAACCAACGGCCGGCTGGTGTCGACACGCGACGAGATCAGGACGCTGCCGCGCGATGCCAAGATCGGCTATACCGAACTTACAGGATCGGGCCGGACAGTGCAGGTGCACATCACCGATCCGGGTCAGCTTGACTCCGCCAAGGCGGCACTCAAGACAGTGACCGATCCTGTCGCGGACAGCGGTGTCCAGGAAATGACCCTGGACGATAGCGAGCCCGGCCTGCTCAAATTCACTGTAACAGATGCAGGTCTGAAGTATCGAACTTCGGCCGCGCTTGCACAGTCGGTTGAGGTCATCAAAAATCGTGTCCGCGATCTAGGCGTCACCGACCCGGTGGTCCAGTCAACGGATGAAGACGGCATATTGATCCGGACTGCGGGTGTTGCCGATCCGCAAAGGCTAGGACAAATTCTCACCCGGCCCGGTCGCCTAAGCTTCCAGCTCGTTGATCAATCGATGCCAGTCAACGAGGCAATCAACGGCCGCCCACCCGTCGGCTCGGCGGTTTTTTATTCGATGGGTGATCCTCCGGTTCCCTACTTGATCGAAAATTGGGTTATCCTTTCCGGTGAAAATGTGGTGGATGCGGAAGCAACCCGCAATTTGGCAATCGATGAGCCCGTCGTCGCATTCCGGCTTGATTCGCGAGGTACGGCGCGTTTCAAATGGGCTACAACGCAGAATGTCGGCAAGCCGTTTGCGGTGATGTTGGACGATCAGGTGATTTCGGTGCCTATTATCCGAGAGCCCATTGAAGGCGGCACCGGTCAGATATCGGGAAATTTCACCGCTGAAAGCGCCAATGACCTCGCCTTGCTGCTACGCACCGGTCCATTGCCAGCAAGATTGACAATCGCCGAGGAAGCACGATAGGGCCGGCCGTGGTCAGAATTAGAAATATGCCCATAAACCGACCGATGGCGGAACGCTGCCGCTTGTACGCCTGAACGGATAAGAACTGATGCTTTATTTTTCGCGCTTCAAGATGATCCTGATCTGGCTGGCCGTGGCCGCCACAGTGGTCCTCGCTGCGCCCAATCTTTTCTCGGCAAGCACGTTGGCCCAACTGCCCAGTTGGGTGCCGAAGCGGCAGATGACGCTCGGCCTCGACCTGCAGGGCGGCTCGCACATCCTGCTCAGGATGGATCCGAACGATCTGATCAAGGATCGGCTGGAGACGACGCGCGACGAAATCAGGACGCTGCTGCGCGATGCCAAGATCGGCTATACCGGCCTTGCCGGGTCGGGGCGCACGGTGCAAGTCCGCATCACCGATCCCGCACAGATCGACGCCGCCAAGAACGCACTGAAGCCGTTGACCAATCCGGTGGCGGCCGGCCTGTTCAGCGGCGGCTCCATCCAGGAGATGACCCTGGATGATTCCGAGGCCGGCCTGCTTAAATTCACCGTCACCGATGCCGGCATCAAATACCGTACGTCGACGGCGCTGACCCAGTCGATCGAGGTCGTCAGCCGTCGTGTCAACGAACTGGGAACGACCGAGCCGATCGTGCAGCGGCAAGGCGACGACCGCATCCTTGTGCAGGTGCCTGGTTTGCAGGACCCGCAACGGCTGAAGGAAATTCTCGGCCAGACCGCCAAGCTGACCTTCCAGATGGTCGACCAATCGATGCCGGTGCAGGATGCGCTGAACGGCCGTCCGCCGCCGGGGTCCTCGGTGCTGTATTCGCAGGACGATCCGCCGGTTCCGTATCTGATCGAGAACCGCGTCATCGTTTCGGGTGAAAACCTCGTCGATGCCCAGGCGACGTTCAACTCGCAGACCAATGAGCCGGTGGTTTCGTTCCGCTTCGATTCCAAGGGGGCGCAGCGGTTCGGCCAGGCGACAGCGCAGAATGTCGGCAAGCTGTTTGCCATCATCCTCGACAATCAGGTGATTTCGGCGCCGCGGATCAACGAACCGATCCCTGGCGGTTCCGGCCAGATATCGGGGAATTTCACTGCCGAGAGCGCCAACGATCTCGCCGTGCTGCTGCGCGCCGGCGCCTTGCCGGCGACCCTCACCGTGATCGAGGAGCGCACGGTTGGCCCTGGCCTCGGCCAGGACTCCATCCATGCCGGCAAGGTCGCCGGCATCATCGGCTCGATCCTGGTGGTGGCGTTCATGTTCGTCGCCTACGGTTTCCTCGGCTTCCTCGCCAACATCGCGCTGGCGGTGCATGTCGCGATGATCGTCGGGCTGCTGTCGCTGCTTGGCGCGACGCTGACCTTGCCGGGTATCGCCGGTATCGTGCTGACCATCGGCATGGCGGTCGACTCGAACGTGCTGATCTATGAGCGTATTCGCGAGGAGCGACGTGCCGGCCGCTCGGTGATCCAGGCGATCGATACCGGCTTCAGCAAGGCGCTGGCGACCATCGTCGATTCCAACGTCACTTCGCTGATTGCCACCGTGGTGCTATTCTACCTCGGCACCGGGCCAGTGAAGGGTTTTGCCGTCACCTATGCCATCGGCATCCTGACCACGGTCTTCACCGCCTTCACCTTCACCCGCCTGCTGGTGTCGATCTGGCTTCGCCGGGCCCGTCCGAAGGAGTTGCCACGGGCGCCGGTGACCTTCATTCCGCCGGGAACGAAAATTCCGTTCATGGGCATCCGCCGCTGGACGTTCACACTGTCGAGCGTGCTTTCGGTGCTGTCGGTCATCGGCTTCATGACCATCGACATCAATTACGGCATCGATTTCAAGGGCGGCTCGCTGATCGAGGTGCAGTCCAAGGCCGGCAATGCCGATCTGGCCGACATCCGCGGCAGGCTGACGGAACTCAATATCGGCGAGGTGCAGGTTCAGCAATTCGGCGAGCCGAACGACGTTCTGATCCGCGTCGGTACCCAGGAGGGCGGCGAGAATGCCGAGCAGACCGTCATCGACAAGGTGCGCGGCGAGCTGCAGGACCAGTATGATTTCCGCCGCGTCGAAGTGGTCGGGCCGACGGTCTCGGGCGAGCTTGCCAAGCAAGGCACCATTGCCATGCTGGTCGCGCTGCTCGGCATCCTGATCTATGTCTGGTTCCGCTTCGAATGGCAGTTCGCGGTCGGCGCCATCGTTGCGACCGTTCACGACGTGGTCATGACGATCGGCTTCTTCGTCCTCACCGGCCTCGAATTCAACCAGTCGTCGCTGGCGGCGATCCTTACCATCATCGGTTATTCGCTCAACGACACGATTGTCGTCTATGACCGTGTTCGCGAGGATCTGCGAAAATACAAGCGAATGCCGCTGCCGCAACTGCTGAACAATGCCATCAACGAGACGCTGTCGAGGACGACGCTGACCTCGGTGACGACGATCCTGGCGCTGCTGGCCCTGGTGCTGTTCGGCGGCGAGGTGATCCGCTCGTTCACCATGGCCATGCTGTTCGGCGTCGTGTTCGGCACCTATTCGTCGATCTTTATCGCCGCGCCACTGCTTATCCTGTTCAAGCTGCGGCCGCAGGCCACAGCGTCGGACGAGGAAAAGCCGGTGGGCGGCGGCAAAGCCATAGCCACCTAACGGCTTGCCTCAAAAGTGGCCAAGGGTATCGTCATCCGCGAGGCGCATTTCCCCGGCCGCGCACCGATCGAGGCTTACGGCAATGGCGGTTTCCGCTTTGCCGACATGTCGCATCGCGGCTCGCTGCTGTGCCTGCCTTCGGGCATCTATGGCTGGGAGCCGGCCGATCCGCTGGCGCTGACGGCAGCGGATTTCGCCAAGCTGTTCAACGAGGCAGACAAGGTCGAGATCCTGCTGGTCGGCAGCGGCAAGGATCTGAGGCCGTTGCCGGCCGCGCTGCGTGCCGCGCTGAAGGATGCCGGCATTTCCGCCGATCCGATGTCGACCGGGGCGGCTGTGCGGACCTACAATGTGCTGCTGGCTGAAGACCGCGCGGTGGCCGCAGCACTCATCGCCGTCGACTGACGTGGCCGAAAACACCAAACTCGTCATGGAGACGGTGCGCGCCGCTGATCATGACCGCTACCTGACCGCGCTCTACGCGCCCGAAGACAAGCGGGACGCGCTGTTTTCGCTCTATGCCTTCAACGCCGAAATTGCCGGCATACGCGACCGCATCCACGAGGCGCTGCCGGGCGAGGTGCGGCTGCAATGGTGGCGCGACGTCATCGCAGCCGAAGAGGATGGGGCTGAGGTCGGCCATCCCGTGGCGGACGCGCTGAAGGCGACTATTTCCGCCCACCATCTGCCCAAGGCCGCTTTCGAGAACATGCTCGAAGCGCGCATCTTCGATCTCTATGACGACCCGATGCCGTCGCGCAGCGACCTCGAAGGCTATTGCGGCGAGACTGCCGCAGCACTTATCCAGCTTGCGGCGATGGTGCTCGATCCGGTCGAAGCACCGCGCTTTGCCGAGCTTGCCGGCAGGGCAGGTTGTGCGCAGGCGATGACCGGTCTGCTGCTTCTGCTGCCGCTACATCGCGAGCGGGGACAGTGCTTTGTGCCGGCCGATATTTTGGCGGCGGCGGGATCCTCGCCGCAAGAATTCGTTACAGGTGACGGCGGGCCGGGCGCGGAACGCGCCGCTGCCGCAATAATCGCGCTGGCACGGGAACATCTTTCCGCCTTCGAGCAGGGGGCGTCCGCTCTACCGGTTTCGCTGCGCCCGGCGTTTCTGCCGCTGGCTCTTTCGGGCGCCTATCTCGACAAAATGGAGCGCGCCCGCCGCTCGCCTGTCAAGGAGGTGGCGCGGCTCTCTGTCCTGCGCCGGCATTGGCTCTTGTTCCGGCGCGCGACGCGGGGCTGGCCGGTCGCATGAAGGCTGCCGCGTAGCCAACCCGACCGTTATTCCGCAGCTTCCGCCTGGGAAGGCAGCCCCAGCCATTCGCGGCAGGCGGCGAGCGCGCGCGACGTTACCGCGTGCCGCTTGGCGACCGTCTTGTCCTTGCCACGCAGCCGCTTGCCTTCGATCTTCGGCGCGTCCACCGGCGGGAACAGGCCGAAATTGACGTTCATCGGCTGGAAGGAGCGCTTTCCCGGCTCATCGTCTGAAACGATATGGCCGCCGGTGATGTGGTTGAGCAAGGCGCCGAAGGCGGTGGTCAAGGGCGGCAGCGACGGCGCATGGCCAAGCCTTTCGGCGGCTGCAAAGCGCCCGGCGAGCAGGCCGATGGCGGCGCTCTCGACGTAGCCCTCGCAGCCAGTGATCTGGCCGGCAAAGCGCAGGCCGGGCCGCGACTTCAACTGCAGCGACGCGTCGAGCAGCGTCGGCGAATTGATGTAGGTGTTGCGGTGCAGGCCGCCTAGGCGGGCAAATTCGGCGTGTTCCAGCCCGGGGACGGTGCGGAATATGCGCACCTGCTCGGCGTGCTTCAGCTTGGTCTGGAAGCCGACCATGTTGTAGAGCGTACCCAGCGCGTTGTCCTGCCGGAGCTGGACGACGGCATACGCCTTTACAGACGGATTATGCGCATTGGTCAGTCCCATCGGCTTCATCGGCCCGTAGCGCAATGTCTCGACGCCGCGCTCGGCCATCACCTCAATCGGCAGGCAGCCGTCGAAATAGGGCGTGCCTTCCCATTGCTTGAATTCGGTCTTCTGGCCGTCGACCAGCGCCTGCACGAAGGCAAGGTACTGCTCCTTGTCCATCGGGCAGTTGATGTAATCCTTGCCGGTGCCGCCGGGACCGACCTTGTCGTAGCGCGACTGGAACCAGCAGATATCCATGTCGATCGTGTCGAAATGGACGATCGGCGCGATGGCATCGAAGAAGGCGAGCGCGTCGGCGCCGGTCACTTCGGCGATCGATTGGGCGAGCGAAGGCGCCGTCAGCGGGCCGGTGGCAACGATAGCCTGGTCCCACTCCGCCGACGGCAGGCCGGGCACTTCCTCGCGCCGAATGGTGATGAGCGGGTGCGCTTCGAGCTTTCTGGTGACCGCTTCGGAAAATCCGTCGCGGTCGACGGCCAGCGCTCCGCCGGCCGGCACCTGATGCGCGTCGCCGGCGCTCATGATCAGCGAACCGGCCAGCCGCATTTCGGCGTGCAGCAGGCCGACGGCATTGGTTTGCGCATCGTCGGAGCGGAAGGAGTTGGAACAGACGAGTTCGGCCAGCCCGTCGGTCTTGTGCGCGTCGGTACCGCGGACGGGACGCATTTCATGCAGGACAACTGGAACGCCGGCTTCGGCCGCCTGCCAGGCGGCTTCGGAGCCGGCGAGACCGCCGCCGATAACGTGAATGGGGTTCTTGTCCATGAGCGCCGAAATAGTCGCTTGGCGCGGGGATTGCAATTGCCACTCGGGAGAATGGCTGACGGGGGAAGCCGCCCCAAAACAACAACACCCGCCGGGGGAGGAGGTCCGGCGGGTGTCGTTTTGTTGGTCGATCCTTGGGAGGAGGTGAAGATCGACCGTATTCGTCATCGCCGGGGAGGAGGTCGGCTTTGACGAAATTCCTTTCGCCATTTGAAAGGGCGCGAAACCCTTTTTAGAAACAGCGCCCGCCGGGGGAGGAGGTCCGGCGGGCGCCGTTTTTGTGGTCAACCCTCGGGAGGAGGTGAAGGCTGACCGTATCCGTCAGGGTCGGGGAGGAGGTCGACCCTGGCGAAATTCTTGTTGTTAGATCGCCCTGCGAGCGACCATCTTGATCTCGTCGCGGACGATGCCGAGATCGTTGAGCTGGCGGTTCGACAGGCGACCCAGCTCGGTAACCGTCTCGCGGTAGACGCGCCAGTTACGATAGTTGCGGATCAGGTTCATTGTCGTTCTCTTTTCAAAACTGGTTCGGGCCATTTGCGGCCCGAAGGATTAGACCGCCTTGCGGGCGACGTAGTGAATGTCGCTGCGGCTGATGCCGAGATCGGTCAGTTCACGGGTGCTCAGGCGGCTCAGCTCGGACACGGTGTCCCTATAGCGGCGCCAGTTGCGATAGTTGCGGATCAGGTTCATGGTAGTCTCGTTTCGTCTTTCTTTCGGATCATTCCGTCTTTGTGTGCACCGTGAAAATAGGTGGGGTCATATCGATTTAAAAGCGCTATTGGTGCATGGCAGCAATGCAAATTGTGCAATGCAGCATTAGCGCGCGTCCAGTTTTCCGCCCAGATCGGAAAATGCCGTTAGGTCAAACGCTTGGCCGGACGAGCTAAAAGAACCAAGGAAAGGGGGAGGGGCATGGCGAGCTATTCGTCACGGGTCAGGTCGGATATCGCGCGATGGCAGCAGGCCGGCCTGATCGACGCGCCGACAGCCGAGGCTCTAACGCGCGACGTCGAGGCAAACGAACGCAAATCGCTGAGTTTCGGCTCGATCCTGGCGATGATGGCGGCGCTGCTGTTCGGCGCGGCTATCCTGATCTTCATCGCCGCCAACTGGGAAGTCATCCCGCGGCTGGTGCGGGTCGCGGCACTTTTTGCCGTTATCCTTGCCGGCTATGTCGGCGGCGCGGTGTTGAAGATGCGCGACCATGCGGCGATCGGCGAAGCACTGTGGATCGTCGCGGCGGCGGCATTCGGCGGTTCGATCGCGCTGATCGGCCAGATGTATCATTTGTCGGGCGACGAGGCCTCGGCCTTGATCACCTGGGGCGCCGGCACGGCGCTGGCGGCGGTGGCGCTGCGCTCAAACCCACTGACCGTCGCTGCCGTCGGCATCGCCGATGCCTGGCTGTTCCTGAGAGGGTTCGACTACTTCCGGCGCACGGAATTTCCGCATCTCTTCGTGGTCATGGCGCTAATACTGTTCGCCGTTTCGTTCTGGACGCGCAGCCAGGCGGCGCGCCACCTGATCATCCTGTCGGTCCTTTTCTACCTCGTGCTGTTGGCCATGGAATACGACACGCTGCAAGTCGCCATCCCGCTCGTTGCCGCGTCGGTGCTGCTTTTTACCGCTGCGATCTTTGCTGCCGGGCCGGTCGAGAGGGTTTTGCAACTCGGCGGCAGGTTGCCCTTGCACGCGCTGATCGGCTTTCTCACCGGCCTGGCGATGATCCAATTCGAACTGGCGGATGAAAGCAGCTACAATAGCGGCTTTGCCATTGCCTCGGCTGTTGCGCTGGCCGGCATCATCGCGGCGATCGTGCTGGGCGGCCGCGAGAGCCGGGGACTGCGCTGGGTTGCCTATGCGGGCTTCGCCTTCGAACTCGCCATCATCTATGTGGTGATGCTGCAATCAATGCTCGACACGGCAGGCTTCTTCCTTGCGGCGGCGGTGCTGCTCGCCGTTCTTGCTTTCATTATCATCCGCATAGAAAGGCGCATGAACGCCTCGAACATGACAGGAGCGGCGGCATGATGACCGGCAAAAGACTGATCATCTCGGCGCTGGTCCTGGCGCTCGTCCAGATCAGCTTTCTGAGCTGGATCATCGCCGGACGCGCGGCGATCCTGCGCGATGGCAAGCAGATCCTGCTCAAGGTCGAGCCGATCGATCCGCGCGATCTCTTGCGCGGTGACTACATTCTGCTCGGCTACGACATTTCACGCATACCGGTGAAACTGATCGGCAACATTCCGGCCGGCAAGCTTTCCAGCGAGGAAACGTCGATCGTGGTCAGGCTGAAGCAGGGCGCCGATGGCTATTGGGGGCCGACCGCGGCCTGGTTCGGGCAAGCGCCGGCGCCGGCAGCATCCGATGAAGCCGATATCGTCGGACACGTCTCCGAGGGCTGGAATATCGGCCAGGGAGCAACGACGATCGCGCCGGATTACGGCATCGAGCGCTTCTATCTGCCGGAAGGCGAGGGGATGGCGATCCAGAACGATATGCGGGTGCGGCCGTTCGGCATCCGGGTGGCGATCGCGGCCAACGGCACGGCGCAGATCAAGGCGCTGGTGGACGGCGACAAGACACTGTTCGAGGAGCCGCTTTACTAGATCGCGCCACGGCCTTGGCAATGATCTCCTGCGCCAAGGCTTCGGAGGAGCTTCGAGTGGCCTGCCACCCCAAGCTCGAAGGGCGAAGGGTGGTGCGGATGAAGGGACTCGAACCCCCACGCCTTTCGGCACTGGAACCTAAATCCAGGGCGTCTACCAATTCCGCCACATCCGCATTGCCCGGCCAATCCCATGTAGCCATCATTCTGTCAATGTCAGAGCCCACATCGGCATCATTGGCCGGAATGCAAAGATGGTTGAAAATCAGCGTCGCCTGTGACAAAAGGCGTGTCGAATGTGACGGGACGCGACGATCCGCTTCTGCAGAATGTGATAAGAAGTAGGAAAAACAAAGACTTATTCACATTTTGGAGCGTATTTCTGGAGGATTTGTGCCGCGTTGAGCGGACAGATCGCCAAGTCCCGCACCAAAAGCCATTCCCGGCAAGATCATACCGGCAGGCTGTAAACGGCAGGGGCCGTTTGACGGCCTCATTGGTGGAAACAAAGGTTTTATGATGCAGGTCACCGAAACGCTCAACTCCGGTCTCAAGCGCGAGATCAAGATCACCGTGCCGGCCGGTGACATGGAAGCCAAGCTGATGGCGCGGCTCTCCGATGCCAGGAACAAGGTCCGCATCAACGGCTTCCGCCCCGGCAAGGTGCCGGTGCAGCATCTGCGCAAGGTCTACGGCAAGTCGTTCATGGCCGAAGTGGTCAACGAGATCCTCAATGATTCGACCCGTTCGATCATCACCGGGCGCGGCGAAAAGGCCGCCATGCAGCCCGAAGTGATCATGACCGAGGACGAGAAGGAAGCCGAGAAGATCCTGGCAGGCGGTGCCGATTTCGAGTTCCGTCTGAACTATGAGGTCATTCCGCCGATCGAGATCAAGGATTTCTCCGACATCAAGGTGACGCGCCAGGTGTTCGACGTGCCGGATGAAGAGATCGACGAGCAGGTCAAGCGTGTCGCTGAATCCGCCCGCACTTACGAGCCGAAAACCGGCAAGGCCGCCGAAGGCGATCGCGTGACCATCGATTATGTCGGCAAGATCGACGGCGAAGCCTTCGGCGGCGGCGCAGGCACGGATCAGCCGCTGGTGCTCGGCTCGAAGGAATTCATCCCCGGCTTCGAGGACCAGCTGGTCGGCAGCAAGGCCGGCGACGAGAAGCAGGTCACGGTTACCTTCCCGGAAAACTACCAGGGGGCGCATCTGGCCGGCAAGGAAGCCACTTTTGACGTGACGGTCAAGGAAGTGTCGAAGCCCGGCGCGCTTGAGATCAACGACGAGATGGCCAAAAATCTCGGCCTTGAATCGCTGGAGCGCCTGCGCGAGGTGGTGCGCGGTCAGATCGAGAACCAGTTCGGCTCGATAACGCGCCAGAAAGTCAAGCGGCAGTTGCTCGACCAGCTCGACGCTGCCTACTCGTTCGAGGCGCCGTCCAAGCTAGTCGAGGCCGAGTTCAACAACATCTGGAACCAGGTCAATCGCGATCTCGAAGCTGCCGGGCGGACCTTTGCCGACGAAGAGACGACGGAAGAAGAAGCGCGTGCAGAATACATGCGGCTTGCCGAGCGCCGCGTGCGTCTCGGCCTGGTTCTCGCCGAAATCGGCGAGAAGGCCGGCGTCACGGTGACGGACGAGGAATTGCAGCGCGGCCTCTTCGAGCAGGTGCGTCGCTATCCGGCCAACCAGCAGCAGGAGGCCTTCGAATTCTATCGCAACAATCCCGAAGCGCTGAACACGTTGCGCGCGCCGATGTTCGAAGAGAAGGTGGTCGACCATCTGCTCGGCCAGATTTCGGTCACCGACGTCAAGGTCAGCAAGGAAGAGCTGCTGGCCGACGAGGAGGATACGGATACAACCAAGGCCAAGCCGGCGAAGAAGGCGGCTGCGAAAAAAGCGGACACCAAGAAGGCCGACGACGACGCTGAAGAGCCGAAGAAAAAGGCCGCGCCGAAGAAGAAGACCGCCAAGGACGCTGAATAACGTCTCTGCTGAATTCCGAAAGGCCGCCTTCTCGAGGCGGCCTTTTTCGTTGTGGCACAGACGCAACGGATTTCGCGCATCTGGCGGTCGAGGTAGCGATATGAAGCTTTGATGATTATCTGCGCTGGGTTGCTGACCGCAGCGGTTGTTGGAGGCATCGTTGAGACAGTTCTTCGGTATCGGAAGCGTGGCGGCGGCGTTCCTGCTTGCGTCGGTCTGCGGCATTGCCCAGGCTGATACGGTTCTCGACAACTGGCGGTTCGACAAGAGCAGCGATGGCCTTGTCACCGCCTCGCTTTACGCGACCAACAAGCTCATCACCGGCGGCGGCGCATTGAGCTACAGCCCGGTTTTGACGATCGCGTGCCGGACCGCCGGCGAACCGCGTTGGAGCGAATGGCTGCAGCTGAGCGACACCGTTTCCGCCAGCCGAACCATCGCCATGTCGGTGACTGTCGGCCAATCCGGCAAGCTCAACGAAAGCTGGTCGGTCGGCCCGCGCAGCAGGATGCTGGTCCGCGACGGTGCCGACGGCATCAGGCGACTGATTGCCGCGGACCGGCTGCTGCTGTCCTGGCGGTTCGGGCTGCTGTCGGGGCGCGGCAAAGCCGAGTTTGACCTCACCGGAGTTGAAGAGGCGATCGGCCGGATCGCCGCCAGCTGCAACACCAAATTGCCTTGAGCAGATTGTCCGCATTAAACCTTGGCACGGCCGAACTCTATCTGCCGGCCGGGTTCCGTGGTATGTAGGTGCCGCAACCCCAGGCAGTGGATATCCGTTCTGCCATTCAAGAGCGCATGCCAGCGGACTAAATGTCGGCCTGTGCAGGTCAGCCAGGGCAAATTGGCGATCAGGGAGGAAATGCCATGCGTGCCTTTGTGTTTTTTGTCATCATGTCCGTCGCCACCGTCATTGCCGGCCCCTCGCGGGCACAGGATGCCGCGGCGGGTGAGAAGGTCTTCGCCAAATGCAAGGTCTGCCATATCGCGGACAAGGATCAGAACAAGGTCGGCCCGTCCTTGAACGGCGTCATCGGCCGAACGGCCGGCACGCATCCAGGGTTCAGCTATTCCAAGGCCATGACCGAGGCCGGCAAGTCCGGCGTCAAATGGGATGAGGCCACGCTAACGACCTACCTTCACGATCCCAAGGCGATGGTCAAAGGAACCAAGATGGCATTCCCCGGCCTCAAGAAGGACGAGGACGTCGCCAATGTCATTGCTTATCTGAAGCAATTCTCCAAATAGCCCGGCTCTTCCGCCGGATCTTGGTATAGCAAACAGGTCGAGGCATAGCCTCGGCCGCAATCTGCCGGCAGTGTCGGTGGGGAGGGCGACTCGTTGCAAAAAAGACATTGGCCGGCTAGGCTGCCATTCCCATCGGTGGTCGTCTGAATGTCGACTGAAGAAAGCCGTCTCAAGGATACCGGCATCCGCCTCTCGGAGGCGACGGCGGGTGATTTCTTTGCGCTTTTGAAACCACGCGTCATGGCGCTCGCCGTGTTTACTGCCTTCGTCGGCCTGATGATGGCGCCCGGCGTGATGAATCCAGTTATCGCCTTAATTGCCATCGGCGCAATCGCGGTTGGAGCGGGAGCCGCCGGCGCGCTCAATATGTGGTACGATGCAGACATAGACGCCTTGATGTCTCGCACGTCCAAGCGACCAATTCCGTCCGGTCGCGTCACGCCTGGCGAAGCTCTCAGCTTTGGTCTGGTGCTTTCCGCACTGTCGGTCATGACGCTCGGCGTGCTGGTGGGGTGGCTCGCCGCATCGTTGTTGGCGTTCACCATCTTTTTCTATGTCGTTATCTACACGATGTGGCTGAAGCGCTCGACGCCACAGAATATCGTCATAGGCGGCGCGGCAGGCGCCCTTCCTCCGGTGATCGGGTGGGTTGCTGCAACCGGCGCAATCGGCATTGAAAGTCTCATCCTGTTTCTGATCATTTTCCTCTGGACGCCGCCTCATTTCTGGGCGCTGGCCCTTTTCAAGGTCGGTGACTATGCCGCGGCTGGGGTCCCGATGATGCCGAATGTGGCCGGCCAGCACTCGACCAGAAAACAAATCTTCGCCTATTCGCTGCTCTTGGCGCCAATCGGCGTGCTCCCTTGGGGCCTCGGCTTCGCGAGCGGATATTACGGCACTGCTTCAGCCGCGTTGGGTGCAGGTTTCATTTGGCAGGCCTGGAAGGTTCTCGTCGCCGACAAGGAGATGAAGCCGGCAAAGGCGCTGTTTGCGTATTCGATTGTCTATCTTTTCGCAATATTTGCAGCGTTGCTTGCCGACACCATTGTAATGCGAGTGATCGCTTCAGCCGACTATTGACCCGGCTCAAAACATCACATTGGCAGAGCACAAAATCCTAGCAACAGCAGAATAACGACGCCAAGGCCGAGTATGAGAACTGTCCTTCCGTCCATGGCCTTCACCTTCGACTAGAAGAGCATATCGAAGAACGGCGTCCGTAGCTAGTCAGGCTACCCGGGACCTCTTACTCCCGGGCCTTCCTACAAAGCGCGACAAGTCCCCCGCATGAGAGTATATTGATCATGGTGCAGGTCGCGGTTTGCGTGGGCCAATCATGCGGAACGGCAGCACCGTAAAACGCGACCTTACCGGACCTGGTCTGGAGGAATGGTCATGGCAAGCTTTCACGTAATAGCAGGCGCCAGCGAGACGCTGGAACACACCAGAATTCGAAAAATCGGTGTCTCCGATCTTTTTGATGCGCTCAGGCGTGGCGTCGATGATTTCATGGTCAAGCCGTCGCACATCGTTTTTCTCTGCCTGATCTATCCGATTGCGGGTGTCGTGCTTGCTGTCTGGACGTCAGGTAACAACACGCTGCCATTGCTGTTTCCGCTTGTGTCCGGCTTTGCACTGATTGGTCCGTTCGCGGCGATCGGCCTCTATGAGATCAGCCGGCGACGGGAAGCCGGGCTCGACGCCTCGTGGAGGCACGCCTTTGAGGTCAGGAGTTCTCCTGCACTGCCGGCTATTGCAGCGGTCGGCGTCATGCTGCTTGCGATCTTTATCGCCTGGCTTTTGACGGCCCAGATATTCTACCAGACCCTGTTCGGCCCGGCGCCGCCGCAATCGCTGTCCAGCTTCATCAGTGAAATATTCGCCACGGGACGCGGCTGGACGCTCATCATCCTGGGTCACGCCATCGGCTTCGTGTTCGCCGCGGTTGTGTTGTGCACCACGGTCGTCGCATTCCCGTTGTTGCTCGACCGCGATGTCGGCGCCTACGAAGCCATCCACACCTCGGTGCGCGTTGTCCTGGCCAACCCGATCGTGATGGCCGTGTGGGGCCTTATCGTCGCCGTCGCCCTGATCGTCGGCTCGCTGCCAGTGTTCGCCGGGTTGGCAGTCGTGCTGCCGATCCTTGGTCATGCGACCTGGCATGTCTATCGGAAAGTTGTGGAATCGCCGCCGGCCACCAGACCGTGAGCTGAAAAAAACCAGCCCTGCGCGCACCGGTGAAAGTGCCGGTGCGGGCAGGTGGGGCAGAGCTTTCAATAGGCCGGGTGGCTGAAACGGGCCTGGCGCGCGTCCTTTGTCAGGTCGCGAAAATCCCTGCCGCTCACATGCACCAGCGTCCTATGATCACCGCCCTCGAAATAGATTTCGGGAGCGTCGCCGAGGCTTTCATCGAGGACCACTGGCACATCATAGGCAGCGCCGATCGGTGGCACAGCGCCGACATCGCAATCGCCGAACAACGAGACCACCTCGTCTTCGGAGGCAAGTCCAAGAGGCTTCTCCATGACATCCTGCAATGTCGCGAGTTCTATCCTGTGCGTGCTTGGAACCACGGCGAGCGCGTAGCCACGATCGTGGTGAACGACCACCGATTTGGCCATTATGCTGCCAGGCACATGTGCCGCAATGGCGGATTGTCTGCTTGTCGCCGTGCGGTGATGCTCGACGGTGTCGTAGGAAATTCCTTTCCTATCGATGAAGTCCTTCAGTCTGGTTGCGATGGTCATCTTGGGCGCCCCTTGCTGGTGTTCGCGACGCATGTGGAAACGCCGGCATCGCCTGTCGTTTCCGATACCAACAGAAATGGACCAGCCGTGGATTGTTTCAAGGCGAAGGCTCCAGGACCGGACGGCCCGGATCCGGATTGCATGTCAGGGCCCGGCCCCGAAAAACGCCATTCGGGTGAGAAGCGTGTAGTCCGCTTCGAAGACCATCATCGTCACGAACACCAGAACCAGCACCGGCGGCAGAATAATTGCATATGCCAGTGCCAGCCGTTCCCAGGCCATGTGCATGAAGATGGCGACGATCAGTCCTGCCTTGAGGATCATGAAGATCAGGATCAGCGACCATCTGAGATAGCCGTGGAGACCGAAATAGTCGACCAGATAGGAGCAGGTGCTGAGGATGAACAACCACGCCCAGACCACCAGATAGAGCTTGATCGGGTGCTCCTGATGAACCTCCGCCGGGGTAACGCCGGTCGTCGTCGCATCATGGGTACGGGCGCTGTCCAGTGCGTGTTGTCCCAGGCCGTTTGCGGTTGCTTCAGCCATGTCCTGCCTCTCACCAAAGATAGAAAAATGCGAAAATGAACACCCAGACCAGGTCGACGAAATGCCAGTAAAGCCCCATGATTTCGACGTTCTCGTAGCGGCCCCTTCGGCTAGTGAAGAAGCCGGGCCGTCCGACATCGTAATCCCCGCGCCAGACCTTTCGCGCCACGATGATCAGGAAGATCACCCCGACCGTCACGTGCGTGCCGTGGAAGCCGGTGATCATGAAAAAGGATGCGCCGAACTGGGCAGCGCCCCAGGGATTGCCCCAAGGCCGCACGCCCTCGGTGATCAGCTTGGTCCATTCGAAGGCCTGCATGCCGACGAAGGTCGCGCCGAGTGCTGCGGTCAAGAGCATCAGCACTGCCGTCTTGCGGCGGTCGCGGCGGTAGCCGAAATTGACCGCCATGGCCATCGTTCCGCTGCTCGAGATCAGCACGAAGGTCATGATGGCGATAAGGATCAGTGGAATGTCGGAGCCACCGATGCGCAGGGCGAAGACCTCGCTCGGATTGGGCCACGGCACACGTGTTGAGATACGCGCGGTCATGTAGGAGAGCAGGAAGCAGCCGAAGATGAACGTGTCGCTGAGCAGGAAGATCCACATCATGGCCTTGCCCCAGGACACGTTTTTGAACGCCCGCTGATCCGAGGACCAGTCGGCGGCGATGCCTTGCCAGCCTGCGGGCCGCGGCTCTGTTCGGCCGATGTGGGCCAGTGTCGTCTCTGCCATCCGCCCGTTCCTCCTAGGTCAGCAACCCTCGGCAAATGTCGATTAAAGTCGAAGCCCAGCCGGCCAGAAGCGCAAAGATGGCGAGCCAGACGAAAAGCAGGAAATGCCAGTACATGGCGCACAGCTCGACACTGAGGCGAAGCCGCTGCGGCTGCGCTCCGTTCCAGGCGCCGACGCTCGTTCTGCCCAGCCCGACCAGTCCTCCCAGTATATGCAGGCCATGCATTCCCGTTAGCAGGTAGAAGAAGCTGTTGGCCGGATTGGATGCCAGAAAATAGCCATCCGCACTCAGTTCCCGCCATGCCACAAGCTGTCCAATCAGGAAGACGAGCGCCGTGAGTCCAGCGGTGGCGAGGCCGAGCCTGACCATGTCCACTTGACCCTTGCGCGCCGCGAGCGAAGCGCACTGTATCGCGATGCTGCTCAAGACCAGTACGCCGGTGTTAAGCCAGAGCAGGGGCGGGATGGGCAGCGGCCGCCAATCCGACAGCGCCATGCGCATGAAGTAAGCACTGGTGAACAGCGCGAACAGGCAGCCGACGACGGCAAGGAAGACGCCGAGACCGATCTTTGCGGTCGGCAGCGCCGATCGGTCCAGAGCAACAAAATCCCCGATCATACCTTGCTCGAGCCACGGTTTCGTCATTAGCCGCTGATGGGAAAGCCACCACCCGGCAATACCGGCGATCACGAGCAGGAAGACCAGGATTACGCTCATGCCGGCTCCCTGGAGGGCGCGAAGGAGCCCGGAACGTTTTGCGGTATGAAGTCCTCCTTGGCTCCCGGTACGCTGTAGTCATAGGCCCAGCGATAGACGATCGGCAGATCCTTGCCGAAATTGCCGTGGGCGGGCGGTGTTTCGGGCGTCTGCCACTCGAGCGTCGTTGCCCGCCACGGATTGCCGCCAGCCTCACGGCCATGGCGGATGCTCCAGATGAGATTGAACAGAAACACAATCTGAGCAAAACCGACTATAAAAGCCATGATGCTGATAAACGAGTTCAGGTGGTGGGCCGATTCCGTCATGATCGTCATGTCGGTCAATTCGTTGTACCGCCGCGGCACGCCCATCAAGCCGAGATAGTGCATGGGAAAGAAGATCAGATAGGCGCCGAGGAAGGTGACCCAGAAATGGAACCGGCCCAGTGTCTCGTTCAGCATCCGGCCGGTGACCTTCGGATACCAGTGATAGATCGCGCCGAAGATTACGATGATCGGGGCAACCCCCATGACCATATGGAAATGGGCGACGACGAACATCGTGTCCGACAGCGGAACGTCGACGACGACATTGCCAAGAAATAGCCCAGTCAACCCGCCATTGACGAAGGTGACGATGAAGGCCAAGGCAAAAAGCATCGGTATGGTGAGGTGGATGTCGCCGCGCCACAGCGTCAGCACCCAATTGTAGACCTTGATGGCTGTTGGGACGGCGATGATCAATGTCGTTGTGGCGAAGAAAAAGCCGAAATAGGGATGCATGCCACTGACATACATGTGGTGCGCCCAGACCACGAAGCTCAGCGCGCCGATGCCGACGATGGCCCAGACCATCATGCGGTAGCCGAAGATGTTCTTGCGCGCATGGGTGCTGATCAGGTCGGATACGATGCCGAAGGCCGGAAGCGCCACGATGTAGACCTCCGGATGGCCGAAGAACCAGAACAGATGCTGGAACAGGATCGGGCTGCCGCCGCCGTGCTGCAACTGTTCGCCCATCTCGACGATCGCCGGCATGAAGAAGCTGGTGCCGAGCGCCCGGTCGAGCAGCATCATCACGCAGGCGACGAACAGCGCCGGGAAGGCGAGCAGTGCCATGACGGTGGCGGTGAAAATACCCCAGACAGTAAGCGGAAGGCGCATCAGCGTCATGCCGCGCGTGCGCCCCTGCAGCACCGTCACGACATAGTTCAAGCCGCCCATGGTAAAGCCGACGATGAACAGGATCAGCGAGACAAGCATCAGGATGATGCCCCAGTCCTGGCCGCCTGGCGTACCGGTCATGATCGCCTGCGGCGGATAGAGCGTCCAGCCGGCACCCGTCGGTCCGCCGGGCGCAAAGAAGCTCGACACCAGGACCAGCACGGCGAGCAGATAGATCCAGTAGCTCAGCATGTTGACATAGGGAAAGACCATGTCGCGAGCACCAACCATCAACGGGATCAGATAGTTGCCGAAGCCGCCCAGGAAGAGTGCCGTGAGCAGGTAGATCACCATGATCATGCCGTGCATGGTGATGAACTGGTAGTAGGCTTCCGGGGTGATGAAGTCGAATGTGCCGGGGAAGCCGAGTTGCAGCCGCATCAGCCAGGATAGCACCAGCGCGACCATGCCGATCGCTGTCGCCGTCGCCGAATACTGGATGGCGATGACCTTGGCGTCCTGCGAGAAAACGTATTTCGTCCACCAGCTGTGCGGATGGTAGAGTTCCATTTCCGCGATTTCGGCCGGCGGTACCGCATCTGCAGGTGTGATATCGACCATAGGAACACCTCCGTGCCCTTCTCGGCCAGCCCGACAGTTCGGACTTGCCGCATTAACTTCAATCCCGACGGCGCGCCGTCGTTCCGGTTTCCTACTCTGCCGAGCCCATCTGCTGGGGCGCGGACAGCTGCGCAAAAGTCTGCTGCTGGCCAAGCCACGCCAGATAGTCTTCCTGAGTATCGACCATGACCACGCCATGCATCATCGGATGTCCCTGGCCGCAGAGTTCGGCACACAGGACCTGGAAGGTTCCGGTCTTGGTCGGAGTGAACCAGAAATAGGTGACCGAGCCCGGGATCATGTCCATCTTGGCGCGGAATTCCGGCACGTAGAAATCGTGCAGCACATCGATCGAGCGGAGCAGCATCTTGACCGGTTTGCCTACCGGGAGGTGCAGGTCGGCCGCTTCCACTACGACATCGTCCTGACCGTTGGCATCGGTGGCGATGACGCCGAGTGGATTTTCAGCGTTGACGTCGCGAGTGTCGGATGTGCCGAGCTTGCCGTCCTTGCCGGGGAGGCGGAAACTCCATTGCCACTGCTGGCCGACGACTTCGACCTCGGTTGCGTCGCTTGGAACGGTAACGAACCGGCTCCAGACGAACAGGCCTGGAACGAGCAAAGCGGTGACACCAACCGCGGTGACGACCGTCAGCCAGGATTCGAGCCGCCTGTTCTCAGGTTCGTATGCCGCCTGATTGCCTTCCCGATGACGGAAGCGGAAGACGCAATAGGCCATGAAAAGAACCACGGCGGCGAAGACGACACCGGTGATCCAGAAAGTTATGATGATGGTGTTGTCGATATAGTCCCAGTTCGAGGCAATCGGCGTCCACCACCATGGGCTCAGGAAGTGGAACAACACCGAGCCCACGACTATCAGAACGAGTACAAGCGCAACGGCCATGTCCCGGTTCCTCCCGGTATTCCAAGCGGCGCAAGCCGTCCCGGGAAATACCAAGTGCATCATAACTTGATTTGCGATGAAAATTCTAGAGCCGGCTGTGGGAAGGGCAAAAATACCATTTCGCGGCGCTGGCGGTCCTTCGGTTCGGCGGTGATCAGCGGCAGGCCCTCATCTATTTCCAGCTCACCCGCCCGATGCGGCCACGCGGCAAACATCGTCAGCGTGGAGTAGCCGGCAATGGCGGGCACGCCGAATGCGCCTAGCAGAACCACCGGAACGGCGATCGTCGGGGATCCCTCCACCTGCTCGACCGACAGCTCGACGAAGGGAGTGGAGCCACTTTATTGGCCGGCAGATGTCACCCGCCAAACTGTGTTGCCGACGTCGTCGGCGATGAGCAGGGCCCCGGTTTTGTCGACAGCCAGGCCGACAGGCCGGCCGCGCGCCTTGTTGTCCTTGTCCAGGAAGTCAGTCACCACGTCGGTAGCGACGCCGCTCGGACGGCCGCCGCTGAATGGTACGAAAACTACCTTGTAGCCATTGAAGCGCATGCGGTTCCAGCTGCCATGCTCGCCAACGAAGGCGCCGCCGCGATATGCCTCGGGAAGGCTGGTTGCCGCATAGAAGGCCAGCCCCAGAGGGGCGACGTGGGAACTCAGTGCATAATCCGGAACGATCGCTTTTGCGACCAGGTCCGGACGTTGGGGCATGACGCGGGGATCGAGATGCTGGCCGTAATAGCTGTATGGCCATCCGTAGAAGCCGCCATCCTTTACCGAGGTCAGATAATCCGGCACGAGATTGGGGCCGAGCTCGTCGCGTTCATTGATCACTGCCCAGAGCGCCCCGGTCTGCGGCTCCCAGCTCAGGCCGTTTGGATTGCGCAAACCGCTGGCGAAAATGCGCGACCGGCCGGTGGCCCTGTCTACCTGCCAGATGGCGGCGCGGTTCTTCTCCGCCTCGATGCCGTTTTCGGCGACGTTGCTGTTCGAGCCGATGCCGACATAGAGCAGCGAGCCGTCGGGGCTTGCCACCAGGCTCTTCGTCCAATGGTGGTCGATCGGGCCGCCGGGCAGGGCGGTTAGCGGCGTCCCGGGCGCGGTGATCTTTGTGTCACCGGTGTTGTAGGGATAGCGGACGATGGAGTCGGTATTGGCGACGTAGAGATCGCTTCCCACCAGCGCCACGCCAAAGGGGGAGTTCAGGTGGTCGAGGAATACGCTGGTCAGCTCCGGCTTGCCATCGCCATCGGCGTCGCGCAGCAGCGTAATGCGGTTGCTTGGGCCGCTGTCGCCGCCCGAGGTGACCCAGGATTCGATCCAGCCCATCACCAAATCCTTGGGCCGTTTGATCGGTTCGCCACCCGGCGCCTTGGACTCGACCACCAGCACGTCGCCATTGGGCAGCACATAAAGCGACCGCGGATGCTGCAAGCCGTGGGCAAAAGCCTGGATCTGCAGCCCCTGCGCGACTGTCGGCTTCTCGTCGCTATTCCATCCGACCACGGAAGCGAGATGCATGGGCGGGAAGAAATATTGGATCGGGTCCGGCAGTTTTGGATTCGGCCCTATCTGACTGCTGGGGTCCGGGTCGTTGCCGCTGCACGCTGCAAGAGTGATCGCCGCAGTGCAAACGAGGACGGACACCGCGATGCGCCTGGTCTGACCGATGGAGCTTGCTATGCGCATCAATCCGCCACTCCGACGTGATGCCGGTACACCATGGACCAGCCCAGCCAACCAGTGAAGATGAGGACGAGCACGACAACCGCCGAGAGGATCAAGCCTGTAGGAACGATGGAGGTCCATGCATCGCGGGTGTGCACGAGCATGTTGATGATGGATAACGCCAGCGCCAGAAGATTGCCGAGCACGTGCGGCCAGGCGGGGGGCTGTGCCCTTATCAGCGGATTGGCCAGGAAATCGATCAGCCCCGCGATCGCTGCCAGGCAGCCCATGATCACGCCGACGGTAACCAGCCAAGCGGAGAAGTCAGCCCACATCATCTCCGCTGTTCGCCAATAGGCTAGATCCGTCAGCAGGGTGCCGACGAAGCAGGCGATCGGAAATGGCACGAGCATCGGATGAATAGGATGTCCCGCAATCCTGGCCGTCGAACGCGGATTGTCACCGACCATAATGCGCCATCCTTCCTATTCTCGTCCAAACAAACGCCGCCTACCCGGCCTCCGGCGGCTGTTGCCGAGAGACCGGCAGACGACCGATAGATCCGTCAGGCCCAAAAAAGGGCGCTGGCTGGCTGCGCCTGTTAGGCGGCGGACTGGGTCGGCGGGTTCTGATACATCATCCAGAGCTCGATCGCCGCCAGCACGGCGACCAGAATGCCGATCACGACATGCACGGTCATCGCCGTGGTCGCCTGGAATCCAAGCACCCAGGGCGATGCGAGAACCCACAGTCCGACGACCAGGTTCACCCACTCTTCCCACACGGCAAATGCTGCGAGGGCGGCAACCGAAAGCACGACAATCAAGATTCCGCTGCCGAGGGCGTTCTGCGTCTGCGGGCCTGCCGCAAAGGTGAAGATCCAGGGGGAGAAGAACAGAATTGCCCCAAGGATCAGGTTGGCTACGTCACAGAGCCTGGCGTTTGTCCACTGGTTCATGGCATCCTCCATAGGGAGCGTTTATGGCTCCCGAGTTCGGCAAGGTGGTGCCTGAGTTCGGCGAGATGCGCCCGAAGCCGCTCACTCCGTGTCACGGTAGTGCCCTGCCCGGCTGGAATTCCGCATCTGGCGGTACTCCAGCCAAATCCGGCTATCTAACTGAATTCCGGGCTTTATGTTCCATTCGGCACCGGCACGCCTGGATCACTGTTGGGTGATCGAGCGATCCAAAGCTGCCTGTCAGGGGGCGGCGGGGCGGCGGCGCGTAGCTCATTCTGTCTTTTTATCGAGCCGATGAAACATTTCTCATGGATCGCAGTTCTTGGATGCAGAGGAGTTGAATAAGGGCAACCTGATTGCACGGGAGGAGCACGGACGGCACAACTATAAATACGCTCTGCATAGAATACTTCGCAACTGGAAGCTCTCGCTTGTCTTGGTTGCCGCCGAAGCTTGTTTGAAAGACGGCGATCGCCGCCGAAAAGATTTCTAAATGAAAATAGCCCAGATCGCACCGCTAACCGAATCCGTGCCGCCCCGAACCTACGGTGGAACGGAGCGAATTGTTTCGTATCTGACCGAAGAACTTGTCCGACAGGGCCACGAGGTGACGCTGTTCGCCAGCGCCGATTCTCGTACCTCAGCCGAGCTGGTGCGGTGTTGCGACGTCGCGCTGCGCCTGAACCCCAGGGTCCAGGACGGTGGTCCGCACCATGTTATGATGCTTGAACGGGTGCGCCGGCGAGCCGGTGAATTCGACGTTTTGCATTTCCACGTCGATGTTCTGCACTTCCCCATAATTCGGGATTTTGCCAGACGAACGGTTACCACGCTTCACGGCAGGCTCGACCTGCCCGATCTGGCGCAGCTTTATGCGATGTTCGACGACGTTCCCCTGGTCTCGATTTCCTTCGACCAGCGCCGGCCCATGCCGCCCGTCAATTGGGTTGGAACCGTGCATCATGGCCTACCCCGCGATCTTCTGCCATTTCACCCGAACACCTCCGGCTATCTTGCGTTTCTCGGTCGCATCTCGCCGGAAAAGGGGCCGGAAGCCGCCATACAAATAGCAGCGCGGGCCGGGTTTCCCCTGAAGATCGCCGCCAAAATCGACAAGGTGGACCAGTCGTTCTGGAAGGAAAGGGTCGAGCCGCAAGTGCTGCGGCATTCGAACGTGGAGTTCATTGGCGAGATCGATGAGCGGCAAAAGGCGGATTTTCTGGGCAATGCGAAAGCGCTTTTGTTTCCGATCGACTGGCCGGAACCCTTCGGTCTCGTAACGATCGAAGCAATGGCCTGCGGTACGCCGGTGGTTGCGTTCCGGCGTGGCGCCGTCCCGGAGATCATCGATGACGGTGTGTCCGGATGGATCGTGGATACGGTGGAGGAAGCCGTGGGCGCGCTCCGGCGCATAGACAGCCTCGATCGCGCACGAGTGCGGCAGACGTTCGAGAAGCGGTTCACGGTCGAGCGCATGTGCAGCGATTATCTGGCACTCTACCGAGCACTCACGAGCGGCACGGCAGACGCAGTTGCCCCCACAAACGAGCTCTCCAGAAATATCGCGATGGTGGCTGTGCCGGGCTGAGGAACCGACTGATCCACATACAGACCACGACGGCGGAGTCCGGGAGCGCCTGCGGGGTCTTGTCGCCGGGCGCGGCGATCGCGCCAGAAGCCTTTGATCAGCAGCAAGCCTTCCCGGGACTAATGCTTTCGCGAGCGGCGTCGTACTGCCGCCCGGTCCGGATTGACGCGCGCTACTTTCGCTGCAAAGGTGCTTTAACGACTTGTTTACCATGCGTCGGTCAGGGGTGGGGGAATTTGGAACGGTTTCTGGGCGCGAACCGCCTTAATTGGGATGATCGGGCCGAACTGCACTCGACCGACACAACGGGCAGCTACCACATCGAGAATGTGCTGGCCGGCGGATCCAATCTCTATGAGCTGGAAACGCGCGAGCTCGGCGATATCGCCGGCAAGGATATCGTCCACCTGCAGTGTCACATCGGTCTTGACACGATCAGCCTGAAGAATCTCGGCGCAGGCAGCGTGACCGGGCTCGACTTTTCACCGACGGCGATCGTGGCAGCGCGGGATTTTGCTGCGAAGGCAGGCACCGAAGTGCGCTTCGTGGAAGCGCCACTGTTCGAGGCGGTGGAAGCGCTCGGCCGGACCTTTGATATCGCTTACGTTACCTGGGGTTCGGTAAACTGGCTGGACGACGTGTTCCGTTGGGCGCGGGTGGTTGCCGATCTTCTGCGACCCGGCGGCCGCCTCTACATGGCCGAGGGCCATCCATTGCTGTTTCAGTGCGATCGAAAGGCCGCGGCCCTGGAATTGAAGCACGACTGGCGAACGCCGATAGCTCGGCCGCTCGCCTGGAACGAGGAACTGACCTACACCGGCGATGATCGCATCTTGAAGCATCCTCGCTATTATGAATGGATCCACCCGATCAGTGACGTGGTGAATGCGCTGATTTCAGCTGGTCTGACGCTCGATTTTCTCAATGAGCATGACACGGTTTCGTGGCAGCACTTTTCATTTGCCGTGCGGGCCGGCAAGGATATGTACGGCTTGCCGGAGAACTCTCCCAAGATACCGATGGCTTATTCCATTGGCGCGACGAAGCGCAGCGTCGGCAAGATACCATACCTTGTGTCTCCCAAGGCGATTGAGGGGCACTAGTCCAGGTCAACGCTCCAGAGTACTCGGGTCGGAGCGTCGACTTGTGCAATCGCGCTCGCGCTCCTCTATCTTCCGAGCAAGCCAGGTCTAGCTGGCCTCTCTCTCGGTCCGCTTCCACAGACGAGCGCCTTGAGATGAGCAGATCTCCTCGCGAATGGTCGACAGACGCTGGATCGCCGGCGCCAGCGTATCTCAATCAGTGGGACCATGGCAGTGGAAGTCGGCAGCTGGCTCCAACCGCTCGGGCCTGCAACGTCAGCAACGGTCGGAAGTGCAAAAGCTCTAAGGAGCGTGAAGGTCAAATTAAACATTGAAAGCTAATGTTCCTCATCGGGTCGACCCGAAAACCTGAAATGGCACTTGAGGAATCGCCTATTGGCTTTTTTCCGCGCTAGGTTCGGCGGCATCAAGGAGGTCGTCTTTTCGTCGGCAAATATTCCGGCGGCGATCGCGCTTGTCGTCATACTTATCAGCGCTGCGTTCGCGGAGCACCAGAACAAAATCGTCTCGGACCAGGCCGTCCGTGCGGACGTGCTGACCAAGGTCAACCTCATCCGCGCCAAGCTCGAAGGCAATATCAACGGAAACCTTCAACTCGTGCGTGGATTGGTCGCCGCGGTCGTGACCGAGCCCTATATGGGTCAGCAACGCTTCGCCTCGCTCGCGAGCAATCTGTTTGGCGCCGACTCGCAATTGAACAATATTGCCGGCGCGCCCGATCTGGTCGTTTCCCTGATGTACCCGATGGAGGGTAACGAGCAGGCGATGGGCCTGGATTACCGCAAGAACGAGCGACAGCGTGCGGCTGCGCTAAGGGCGCGAGACGAACGCAAGCTGGTGCTTGCCGGTCCCGTCGAGCTGAAGCAGGGAGGACAAGGCTTCATCGGCCGCTTTCCGGTTTTCGTGCGGAGCGCGGGCAATACGGAAAGATTCTGGGGCATCATTTCCGCCGTTGTCGACGTGCAGCGTCTTTATCGGGCGAGCGGGCTGCTTGACGACGATCTCGGGATTGACATAGCGCTGATCGGCAGGGACGCTCTCGGCCAAAATGGAGACCAATTCTACGGTAATGAGCGGATCAGCAAAAGCGATCCAGTGACAGCCGACGTTGTGCTCCCGTCCGGTTCGTGGCAAATCGCGGCCATTCCCAAAAATGGCTGGCCTTCGACGCCAAGCAACGCATGGTTGTTGCGCGCTATCATGGCGACGGCCGGAGCCTTGGTTGTGTTCCCTTTCCTGGTCACAGGCCGCCTGATTGGCGAAAGACAGCGCAATTATGCGGAATTGCGTCGATTGTCACGACGCTTGGAACTCGCCCTGGAAGCGTCGGCTATTGGGGTTTGGGAACACGATCTCGCGACCAACGAGCTTACGTGGGATGATCGCGTCAACGAAATATATGGCAAACCAACCGGCGAGCACCGGGGCTATCCAGACTGGGCGGGAGCAATACACCCAGATGATTTGGCTGGCGCCAACGCGGACTTCGACAGGGCGGTGGCCAGCGGACGACCATATTTGTCGGAGTACCGGATTGTGCGTCAGGATGGCGAGATCCGTCATGTCCGGTCCAAGGCGATCGTTTACCGGGTCGCAAACGACACCCCAAAAATGATCGGCGCGGAATGGGACGTGACTTCCGACGTCCTGCTGAACAAGGATCTGGTTCGTGCAAAACAGCTGTCCGAGTCGAAAAATGCAGAACTCGAGTCAGCCAAAGCGCGCATAGAGCACATCGCGCTTCATGATTCGCTGACCGGCTTGCCCAACCGGCGTTACCTCGACCAGGTACTGGAACATTACGCGGCAAACGCCAGGCGCTCAGGCGGGCACGCGGCACTGCTTCACATAGATCTGGATCGGTTCAAGCACATCAACGATACGCTGGGCCACGCCGCCGGTGACGCGATGTTGGTTCACGCGTCAACCGTGCTCAGGTCGAAGGTCGGCGACGAGGGATTCGTCGCCCGTATCGGGGGAGACGAATTCATCGTTCTGTGCGTGGTGCGCGACGATACCAAGCAGCTGGCGCTGCTCGCCGACCGCGTCATCAGCCAGATGCGCGAACCGGTCTACTATCAGGGTCATCGATGCCGTTTTGGTGTCAGCGTGGGAATCGCTGTCGATAACGGAAAAGATGTCGAAGCCAAACACCTGCTGGTGAACGCCGATATCGCGCTTTACCGAGCAAAGGGGCGGGGGCGCAATCGATACGAATTCTTCACCGACGCGATGCAAAGCGAAATCGTCGATACCAAGCGGATTGCCGACGAAATTCTCGGCGGCCTCGAGCGCAACGAGTTCATCCCGTTCTACCAGCCCCAATTTGACGCAAAGACGCTCGAAATCGTTGGAGTTGAGGCGCTGGCGAGGTGGAAACATCCAATAAAGGGTATTTTGGCGCCCGACGTCTTCCTGAGGATTGCAGAAGAACTGAACGTTGTCTCGATCATCGACCAAGCCATATTGAAGCAATCGCTTTCGGATTTCGAAGCGTGGTCCGCTGCAAAACTTCACATTCCGCGGGTGTCGGTCAATGTCTCGGCCAGGCGCCTTCAGGATGAGGAGCTCATCAAGAGCCTGCGAGAGCAAAATATCAAGAAGGGAACAGTTTCGTTTGAGCTTGTTGAGTCGATTTTCCTGGACGAGAACGACGACCTTGTCACGTGGAACATCGAGCAGATAAAAGAACTGGGGATTGACATCGAAATAGACGATTTTGGTACCGGTTACGCTTCGATGGTCAGTTTGCTGAAGTTGCAGCCGCGCCGGCTGAAGATAGATCGGCAGCTGGTCACCCCAATCGTCAAATCGCCGCAGAGAAGGCAGGTTGTCTCGTCGATCATTGAAATCGGCAAGTCGCTGGGTATCGAGGTCGTGGCGGAAGGCGTCGAGACGATGCAGCATGCACGGCTACTTAAGGGCCTGGGCTGCGACATATTGCAGGGTTATGCCTTCGGCCACGCGTTCGATTCCGAGGGACTTAAGACCTTTGTCCGATCGCGACGCCTGCGCACGGCCAGCTGAGCCTCGGCGCCAGAATTTATCGAGCCGACCGCCTTCACGTTGCGGTACATAGGCGTACAGCGGACAAAGCTGAAAACAACGCCAAACCTCAGATCAGCAGCAGCCCCTTCATGCTGGAGTGGCCTTTCCTGCCGATGATGATGTGGTCGTGAACGGCAATACCAAGCGGTTTGGCCGTCTCGATGATCAGCTTGGTCATCTCGATGTCGGCGCGCGACGGCGTCGGGTCTCCCGACGGATGGTTATGCGCCAGAATGATCGCCGTGGCGGAGAGCTCCAAGGCGCGCCTGACCACCTCGCGCGGATATACCGGTGTGTGGTCGACGGTGCCGACCTGCTGGACTTCGTCGGCGATCAGCGCGTTTTTCTTGTCGAGGAACAGGATGCGGAACTGCTCGCGCTCCTCGAAGGCCATCACCGACCGGCAGTATTCGAGAACCTGCGTCCAGGTCGACAACAGCTCGCGGCCGGCGATCTCGCCGCGCGCCATGCGCTGCGCCGTTGCCGCAACCACCTTGAGGTCGAGCGCCACCGCCGGGCCGATGCCCTTCACCTCCTGCAGGCGCTCGACGGACGCACCGAGGACCTCGGCCAATGTACCGAAGCGTGCCAGCAATGCCTTGGCGACCGGCTTGGTGTCGGCGCGCGGGATCAGCCGAAACAATAAAAGCTCGAGCAGTTCGTAGTCGGGGAGGGTGTTGGCACCGGCGGCGAAGCGCTCGCGCAGGCGGTCGCGATGGCCGAGATAATGCGGCTTGTCGGCGGCCCCCGCCTTCGCGGGCGATCGCACTGGGCTTTCGGGAAAGAAGGCCCGCTCGTCGTCGTTGCCGTTCATGGCTGCCCCACCCAGCATTTGCCGGGCAAGGTAACGCCCGATCTGCCAGACACTAGGCCCGCAGGCCGGGGCGGTCGAGGTTTTTTGGCGACAGCGTGAAGATCTCGCAGCCGGTCTCGGTGACGCCGATCGTGTGCTCGTACTGCGCCGACAGCGAACGGTCGCGCGTCACCGCGGTCCAGCCGTCCGACAGCACTTTCACATGCGGCCGGCCGAGATTGATCATCGGCTCGACGGTGAAGATCATGCCCGGCCGCATCTCGACGCCTTCGCTGGCGCTGCCGTAATGCAGGATATTCGGCGCGTCGTGAAACAGCCGGCCAACCCCGTGGCCGCAGAAATCGCGCACCACCGAGCAACGCTCGGCTTCGGCATAGGTCTGGATGGCGGCGCCGATGGCGCCGGTTCGGGCGCCCGGCTTGATTGCCGCGATGCCGCGCATCAGGCACTCATACGTGACTTCGAGCAGCCGCTCCGCGGCACGCTTGATCGTGCCCACCGGATACATGCGCGAGGAGTCGCCATGCCAGCCGTCGAGGATATAGGTGACGTCGATATTGACGATGTCGCCATCCTTCAACGGCTTGTTGTCGGGTATGCCGTGACAGACGACGTGGTTGATCGAGGTGCAGGATGATTTCGTGTAGCCACGGTAGTTGAGCGTCGCCGGAAGCGCGCCATGGTCCATCCCGAACTCGAAGACGAAGCGATCAATCGCTTCGGTGGTGACGCCGGGCGCCACAATCGGTACCAGTTCGTCGAGGCAGCGCGCGGTGAGATCGCAAGCCTTGCGCATGCCGACAAAACCTTCCTCGTCGTAAAGACGGATCTGGCCGGTGTTTCTGAGCGGTGCCGTGGCGGCGTCGAGATAGGTGACCATTTTATCCGTCTTGCAGGGATGCGGGGCTGGATGAGCCTCGGCGAGAGAAACCTTCCCAGATTTGGCACTGGAAAGCGCAAGGTTCAAGGACGAACTGCCAGCGACGGGCCGAAGACCGGCGATATTCACGCCTGGGGGCATTCTCCTTGCCTCTAGCGGCCCATACTTCGCTGGGTTCATTGACCACCGTAGTGACGACACATTTCTAGGTGAGAAGCGGCCCAAGCATTAAGCCGCCACGGCAATTTTTTGCGACGAACGGCGTTGCTGCGGGGGTGTCAGTTCGGGAGAGATCGAATGGACAGACTGCAATTCGAGGTGCCGGTGCGGATCGCGCCTGTGCCCGGCCAGCCGGTCGAGGAAATCTACAGTGTCGAGCAGGCGCTCGATTTCCTGCAAACGTGGCCGGTTCGCCGGAAGGGACCAACCTATCAGGCCGCGTTCAATGCCTGTTTTGGCGCCACGGTGGACATCGTCGAGACCGAAGACGCATGGCGGGCCTTCATGGCCTTTTGCCGGGTGAGCGGGCTGCTTGCCAGGGACATGATGGTTCCGCGCAAGCGCGGCGGCGAGGCGAGGGGACTGCGGGCTTAGACAGCCTTCGACGTAGTCCTCAGTCGTCTTCGTCTCTTCTTGCCGACATCCCTATCAGAGTGGCGGGCCCAGCAGAGCTGGCGCAGCATCACGCTGGCGATAGACATATTCCAAGTTGAAATGCTGGTACGCCCAAGGGGAATCGAACCCCTGTTACCGCCGTGAAAGGGCGGTGTCCTGACCGCTAGACGATGGGCGCGCTCAGATGTGAGCGCTTATAGTTGCGTCGCGACAAACCGGCAACCCGTCTGCCGCCGGCTGCGACAACTTTTTTCCTTTGGCTCCAAACCGCGTCTTTCCGACAGCCAAGCTGGTTTTGCGGCATGATGTAACGTCGCCGACGGAACTTCGCAGTGCCCGAAGAACCTCGCCCTAGCCGCGCCTGCGGCAGCGCCAGTTCCAGTCGCGCTCGGGGCCGACATCGACATGGACGGATTCGGTGTGGCAGTAGGTGCCGACGCCGCCGCGGCCCGGCATGGTGCGGATGTAGCTCGCCAGTTCCCACTTCGAGACGCCGGGGACCTGGATGTCGGCGGCAGCGCAGTACATGTGCAGCGAATTCTTGGCGCCGTTGGCGCGGCGGTTGCGGGCCGGATCGCGATAGCCAGAGGTGACCGTCATCTTGCGGCCGTAGTGGCCTTCGATCGTCTTCAGCACGCGAACCAGCGACGGCTTCAAGCAGGCGACATCGACGCTTTCGTTCTGTTTCAGGAGGCCGTTGGGCGCCAGCCGGGCAAGGCCGGCGGCGGAGGCGACCTGGTAGGCGCCACCCGAACCTTCGTCTTCGTTGAGATCGACGTCACTCTCATCGTCGAGGCCGGATTTGCGCTTGATCTCGAACAGCGCCGTCTGTCGCACGCCGGGCAGCGCGTCGGCCGTGAAGTGGCTGGTATTGCCCGTCGACACCAGCTGCACCGGCTTTTCAGCCGGATCGGCCGAGGCCAGGGTGACGGTGGGTTTTGCCGCAGGCGTCGCCTTGGCCTGCATGACCGTTGGCTGCCCGCCCGATCTGCTGTTGGCCGGCGAAGAAGGTGCCGCCGAAGCAGGCGTGGCGCTGAACAGTGAGGCCAGGAAGTTTTTCTTCGGTGCGTAGGCCTGTGGCTGCGGCATCTCGCCGGCGGTCACATAGACCGGGTTGTTCATCGCCGGCTCGGCGGCCTTGGCGTCGGGCTTCGATGCATCAGCACTGTTCTGCGCCACGGCCTGTTCAGCCGTCTGGGCGTTTGGTTGCAGCGGTTGCGGCGTGTGTCCCGCGATCGTCTCGGCTGCCGTGGGAACGGCGATCGGGAAGCCGGCGTCGAGCTTGGCCCCTGGCTTGGCCACCGGCACATAGGCGACCTGCTCGGGAAGGTTGGCGTCGCCGTCGGCATTCATCGTCATTTGTGTGCTTGTCATCTGCGACGATGATGCGGCCGTGCTGGCCTGGGGCGCACCGGCGGCCGTGCTGATTTCGGTAGCCGAGGTATTATAGCCTGGCATGCCGACCGACATGGTCGGGTCGCCGGCCGAGGTGCAGGACGCCAGGAGCACCGAGAAAAGCGCCACCACAATGGCGCGGCTCTCTCCCTTCGCGAGGCGCGATCCTGCTGATCTCAAAACCAAATTCCCCCTCGATATCCGACCGGTTCGTCATTGGCGCGGCGTCGAAACGTCTCGTCGAAATGACCCTTGTTCCCCGAACCGGAAACGAGACCTGTGTCAAATCTGCAAGCCTCAAAGTAATTTGGCGGCTAGAGGATGAATCAAGGCTGCTCAGGGTTGACGGCACCATTTCGCCCGCTTTTGGCGGCGCGTCAACTCACCACACATTACAGATGGTTACACGCGCACCTTGACATAGGTGCCGGGGGCTTCGCCTAGAACTTGCATATGCTCGCCCGGTTTGCGGGCCGGTACGCGGGTATTGTCCTTGGCTTCGATCCAGCGTTGCCAGTGCGGCCACCAGGAACCGGGATGGTCGGTGGCCCCGGCGAGCCACTGGTCGAAGTCGCCGGCCGGCTTGCCGCCGGTCCAGTAGTGATATTTCTGCGCCGCCGGCGGATTGACGACCCCGGCGATGTGGCCGGAGCCGGCCATGACGTAATCGACCTCGCCGCCGAAATATTTCGAGCCGAGGAAGACCGAAAGCGCCGGCGCGATATGGTCCTCCTTAGAGGCGAGGTTGTAGACCGGAATGGTAACGTCCTTCAGCGAAACCGTGCGGCCCGCCAGTTCCATCATGCCTTGCGAAAGCCTGTTCTCGAGATAGCAATTGCGCAAATAGAAGGAATGGTTGGCAGCGCCCATGCGGGTCGAATCGGCATTCCAGTACAGCAGGTCGAAAGGCAGGGGATCCTTGCCGCGCATGTAGTTGTTGACGACATAGGGCCAGATCAGGTCGCCCGAGCGCAGCATGTTGAAGGCGGTCGCCATCTTGGTGCCGTCGAGATAGCCTTTCTCGTTCATCGCCTTTTCGACGGCCGCGACCTGCTCCTCGTCGACGAACACTTTTAGATCGCCGGCATAGGTAAAATCGACCTGGGTGGTGAAGAAGGTGGCGGATTTGATGCGGTTGTCGCCTTCCTGCGCCATCAGTGCCAGGGCCGCCGCCAGAAGCGTGCCGCCGACGCAATAACCGATGGCGTTGACTTGCCTTTCGCCGGTGGCCTTTTCAATCGTGTCGAGGCCGTATTGCAGGCCCTCCCTGATATAGGCCTCCCAGCTCTTGGCGCCGTGCCGCTCGTCCGGGTTGATCCAGGAGATGATGAAGACGGTGTGGCCTTGCTCGACTGCCCAGCGAATGAAGGATTTTTGCGGGTTGAGGTCGAGGATGTAGTATTTGTTGATCCATGGCGGGCAGATCAGCAGCGGCCGCTTGAGCACGGTGTCGGTAGTCGGTTCGTATTGCAGGATTTCGGCGACGTCGCTGCGGCCGACCACCTTGCCGGGAGTGGTGGCGAGATTCTTACCGATCTCGAAAAGCGAATAATCGGCCTGCCGCAGCTTCAGGTCGCCCTTGCCGGCGGCAATGTCCTCGGCCAGCATCTTCATGCCGCGCACCAGGTTTTCGCCGTTGGAGGCGACAGTCTCGCGAAACAATTCCGGATTGGTCAGGATGAAATTCGACGGCGAGATGGCATTGGACACCTGCTTGACATAAAAGCCGGCCTTGTGGCGGGTGTGCTCGTCCAGGCCATCGGCGTGCTCGACCAGTTCGGCCGCCCAGCGCGAGGTGACCAGATACGCCTGTTTGAGGAAATCGAAGAAGGCGTTGCGGCCCCATTCCGGGTCCTGGAAACGCTTGTCACCGCGCTCGGGCTTGACCGCGTCCTCGGCGTCCTCGGCGCCGGCGCCGATGCGCTGGACGGCATTGGCCCAGACGGTCATGTAGCCGGAAAACAGCCGCGTTTGCGCCTCCAGCGCGCGCTGCGGGTCGGAGAGCCAGTACTCGGTGAGCTTGGAGAACGTCTTCACCATGTCGACGACCGGCTCGGCGACGTGATCGCGCACCTCGCCCTTTTCCCGCGGCTCGGCCCATGCCGAGGCGGCCTTGCCGGCCTGCTCGATCATGCGAGCCATGTTCAGAGCGAAGCGTTCCGGGTCCTTCACCAGGTATTGCTCGACGGTCGAAGGTTGGTCATCTTCCGCTTTGCCCGAATCGGGTGTTTTGGACATGGTTCGCGGGGTTCCTCCCGAAGCGTTTTGTTGACATATTACCATGGGATATCGAACAGGGTCCAATGTGCTCTAACCCGGCCGCCAGGAAAACAATATGACGATTAATATTGGCAAGGACGTTTTTTCCGGCACTGGTCGTTTTTGCCGCATGGCGCTCGTCCTGTTGGCGATGGCCGGTTGCACGAGCAGCAACATGGAAGGTGCGGCGCCCGCCACCGGCCTTGTCGGCGCGAAGGACACCGGTTCCTATCCGAACCTGAACATCCGGCCGCAGGTGGCGGCCGAGCAATTCACCGACGAGGAAAAGAACGCCAAGCTCGCCCAACTGAAGGCCGAGGAGCAGAGCCAGGCCGCCAAGGGCGGCGGCGTCAAGGTTGCGGACCAGGCAGCGCTGGACCAGCTGGCAAAAAAACACGGCGCCGAGGCGCTGAAGCAGATCGAAGGCAAATGCGACCCCGCTCTCGACCCTAGTTGCAAATAGGCTTATACGCGCGACCGCAACCTCACTGTCTGGAACTGCCATGGAAGAATTTCACAAGGTCCGCAGGCTTCCGCCCTATGTCTTCGAACAGGTCAACCGGCTGAAGGCCAGCGCGCGTTCGCGCGGCGCCGACATCATCGACCTTGGCATGGGCAATCCGGACCTGCCGACGCCCAAGGCCATCGTCGACAAACTCTGCGAGGTGGTACGCGATCCGCGCACGCACCGCTATTCGTCGTCGCGCGGCATTCCGGGCCTGCGTCGTGCCCAGGCCAACTACTATGCCCGCCGCTTCGGCGTGAAGCTCGACCCGGACAGCCAGGTGGTGGCGACGCTCGGCTCGAAGGAGGGCTTCGCCAATATGGCGCAGGCGATCACCGCCCCCGGCGATGTGATCCTGTGCCCCAATCCGACCTATCCGATCCACGCCTTCGGCTTCATTATGTCAGGCGGCGTCATCCGCTCGCTGCAGGTCGAGCCGGACGACGGCTTTATCCCGGCCCTGGAGCGCGGCATCCGCCATTCGATCCCGAAGCCGCTGGCACTGATCCTCAATTATCCGTCCAACCCGACGGCACTGGTCGCTTCGCTCGATTTCTACAAGGAGGTGGTGGCCTTCGCCAGGAAGAACGACATCATCATCCTGTCGGATCTTGCCTATTCGGAGATCTATTTCGACGGCAATCCGCCGCCTTCGGTGCTACAGGTGCCGGGCGCCATAGACGTCGCCGTCGAGTTCACCTCGATGTCGAAGACCTTTTCGATGCCGGGCTGGCGCATGGGTTTTGCGGTCGGCAATGAACGGCTGATCTCGGCGCTGACGCGAGTGAAATCCTATCTCGACTACGGCGCCTTCACGCCAATCCAGGTGGCGGCGGCGCATGCACTCAACGGCGACGGCGCCGACATCGCCGAAGTGCGCGACGTCTACCGCAAACGCCGCGATGTCATGGTCGACGCTTTCAGCCGCGCCGGCTGGACCATTCCCGCACCGGCGGCATCGATGTTCGCCTGGGCGCCGATCCCGGAGCCGTTCAAGCACCTTGGCTCGCTTGAATTCTCCAAGCTCCTGATCGAGCACGCCGACGTCGCGGTGGCGCCGGGCGTCGGCTTCGGCGAGCATGGCGACGATCACGTGCGCATCGCGCTGGTCGAAAACGAGCACCGGATCCGGCAAGCGGCGCGCAACATCAAGCGCTTCCTCGCATCCAGCGCCAAGCAGCCGAATAACGTCGTACCGCTCGCCGCGCATCGCTGATTTTCTACACATCGACCGACTGAATGGGGCGTCGCCGGACATGGCTGAAGCGTTGCGTGTTGGAATTGCCGGGCTCGGCACCGTCGGTGCGTCGGTGGCCCGCGTGCTGCGCGACAAGGCGGCTGAACTGACGCGACAGTGCGGACGCGACATCGTCGTGTCGGCGGTTTCGGCCCGCGATCCCAAACGCGACCGCGGCGTTGATCTTGGCACAGCACAGTGGTTCGACGATGCCGTCAAGATGGCGCAGACCGCCGAGATCGATGTCTTCGTCGAGCTGATTGGCGGCGACGAAGGCCCGTCACGCTCGTCCGTCAAAGCGGCGCTCGAGGCCGGCCGCCACGTCGTCACCGCCAACAAGGCACTGCTTGCCAAGCACGGGGTGGCATTGGCCGAGATCGCCGAGAGGAAAGGCGTGCTGCTCAATTACGAGGCGGCGGTGGCCGGCGGCATTCCGGTCATCAAGACGATGCGCGAGGCGATGGCCGGCAATTCGGTGACCCGCGTTTTCGGCATCCTCAACGGTACCTGCAATTATATTTTGACGCGCATGGAAGCCGAGGGCCTGTCCTTTGATGCCTGCCTGAAGGATGCGCAACGGCTGGGCTATGCCGAAGCCGACCCGACCTTCGACATCGAGGGTCACGACACCGCGCACAAGCTGTCGATCCTGACCAGCCTTGCCTTCGGCACGAGGATCGCCGCCAACGATATCTACATGGAAGGCATCTCCAACATCAGCCAGGCCGACATCCGCGCGGCCGGCGATCTCGGCTACCGGATCAAGCTGCTTGGCGTCGCCCAACGCACCGAAAGCGGCATCGAGCAGCGCGTGCACCCGACCATGGTGCCGACGGCCTCGGTCATCGCGCAGGTGCACGGCGTCACCAACGCGGTGGCGATAGAAACCGACATCCTCGGCGAATTGCTGCTTTCCGGCCCTGGCGCCGGCGGCAACGCCACCGCGTCGGCGGTGATCGGCGACATTGCCGACATCGCCAAGAGCCGGCCTGGCTTCCAGCATGGTCCGGTCTTCGGCCGGCCGGCGAAGGAATTGAAGCCTTACAAGAAAGCGCAGATGCGCAGCCATGCCGGCGGCTATTTCATCCGGCTGACCGTGCACGACCGCCTCGGCGTCTTCGCGGCAATAGCCAAGCGCATGGCCGACAACGACATTTCGCTGGAATCGATTGTCCAGCATGCCGCCGGGCCGGAAACCGAGGCACAGAAGACGGTCATCCTGGTGACCCACGAGACGACCGAGGCGGCGGTGCGCAAGGCCGTCGACGGCATCACCAGGGACAGCCTTCTGACCGACAAGCCGCAAGTCATCCGCATCGAGCGGGCCGGATAGCAGTCTCACATTTTGCGTTTAATCGATTGATATTGCTGCGCTTTCAAAAAGGTCCAACGCAGGTCTTGCTGTTGTCACGGGGCTTTGACACAAGAAGCGCGTCTCTGGCGGAGAGGCTAAACTGCCAACGAGGATTGTCCATCGATGAATGTGGCCCAGAACATTGTCGCCGGCCTCGACCGGATACTGACCATGGAATTGGTGCGCGTCACCGAACGCGCCGCGGTCGCGGCCGCCAGATTGCGCGGACGCGGCGACGAGAAAGCCGCCGACCAGGTCGCGGTCGATGCCATGCGGCAGGAGCTCAACCGTCTTGCCATCAACGGCACGGTGGTGATCGGCGAAGGCGAGCGCGACGAGGCGCCGATGCTTTATATCGGCGAAGAGGTCGGTACCGGCCAAGGCCCGGCTGTCGACATCGCGCTTGATCCGCTCGAAGGCACGACGATCTGCGCCAAGAACCTGCCCAACGCACTGGCCGTTATCGCCATTGCCGAAAAAGGCAGCCTTTTGTTCGCGCCGGACGTCTATATGGACAAGATCGCGATCGGTCCGGGTTATGCCGACGGCATCATCGACATCGATGCCTCGCCGGCCGAAAACATCGCCAGCCTCGCCAGGGCCAAGGGCGTGCCGGTGGCGGAGATCACCGCCTGTATTCTCGACCGGCCACGCCATGGCGCGTTGATCGAAGCCGTGCGGGCGACCGGAGCCGCGATCCGTCTGATCGGCGACGGTGATGTCGCCGGGGTCATCCATACCACCGACCCGGACGAGACCGGCATCGACATCTATCTCGGCACCGGAGGCGCGCCCGAAGGCGTGCTCGCAGCTGCCGCCTTGCGCTGCACCGGTGGCCAGATGCAGGGCAGGTTGATCTTCGATACGCCGGAAAAGCTGGCGCGCGCCGCGAAGATGGGGATCTCCGACCCAAAACGGATCTACCACACGCAAGACATGGCACGCGGCGACGTGCTGTTTGCCGCGACCGGCGTCACCGACGGCAATATGCTGGCCGGCGTCAAGTTCGGCCGCAATTTCATCACCACGCACACGATCGTGCTGCGCTCGTCATCGCGGACCGTGCGCGAAATCAAAGCCAGGCATCAGGATCTGGAAAAGTTTTGATTTCGACTCAGTTAGCCGTTGCATATTGTGCGCAATGACAAATTGCAGACGGCGCGTCACGTGACGGGGGAAAGACGCTTTTTCCTCGATGTCAGGCAGTCGGCCACCGGCGTTTCCTGGGAACACCGGCTGACCGAGCGTCAGGACATGGCCGCGCTCGCCATCGCGCAAGGGTATGGCGTGCCTGACATCGTGGCACGTGTGCTGGCCGGGCGTGGTGTCACCGCCGAGCAGACCGAGCGGTTTCTGGATCCGACCATCCGCAATCTGCTGCCCGACCCGGCATCGCTGACCGACATGGACAGGGCCGCCGCTCGCATCGCCCAGGCGGTGATGGCCAGGGAAAAAGTGGCGATCTTTGGCGACTACGATGTCGACGGCGCCGCCTCGTCGGCGCTGCTCAAGCGCTTTCTCGCATATTTCTCGGTGGCGTCGGAGATCTACATACCGGACCGCATCTTCGAGGGTTACGGCCCCAATCCGGAAGCGATGCGCGAACTCGTCTCGCGCGGCGCGACGCTGATCGTCACCGTCGATTGCGGCACCAACAGTGCTGCTTCCATCGACGCCGCAAAGGCCGCCGGCGCCGACGTCGTGGTGCTCGATCACCATCAGGTCGGCGGGCCGCTGCCGGCGGCGGCTGCGGTCGTCAACCCAAATCGCGAGGACGACCTTTCCGGCCAAGGTCATCTTTGTGCCGCCGGCGTCGTCTTCCTTTGCCTGGTGCAGACCGCGAAGATCCTGCGCGGCCGCTTGCCGGATGCCGCACCGCCGGACCTGCTTGGCCTGCTCGACCTGGTGGCGCTGGGCACAGTCTGCGACGTGGTGCCGCTCACCGGCGTCAACCGCGCCTTCGTGGTCAAGGGGCTGCAGGTGGCGCGGCAGCAGAGAAACGAAGGGCTGGCGGCGTTGGCGCGGGTCTCGCGTATAGGCGAGCCGATCAGCACGTTCCATCTGGCCTTTCTGATCGGTCCGCGCATCAACGCCGGCGGGCGCATCGGCGACGCAGCACTTGGCAGCCGCCTGCTTGCAACCGACGACCCGGTCGAGGCCCGCACCATCGCCGAGACGCTGGATCGGCTCAACCAGGAACGGCAGTCGATGGAGCAGGAGATGCTGGCCGCCGCGCGCTCAGAGGCCGATGCCGAGCTTGCCGGCGGCAATGGTCCGGCCATCGTGGTGACAGCCAGCAGCAACTGGCATCCTGGCATTGTCGGCCTGCTTGCCTCGCGGCTCAAGGACCATGCAAGACGGCCGGCCTTTGCCATCGCCTTCAACGCCAATGGTGTCGGTACGGGGTCAGGCCGTTCGGTGTCGGGCTTCGACCTCGGCCGGCTGGTGCGCGAGGCTGCCGATGCCGGGCTTATCGTCAAGGGCGGCGGCCACGGAATGGCGGCCGGCATCACTGTCGAGCGGGCGAAGCTCGGCGAACTCAGGGCTTTCTTCGAAGAGCGCGCGGCGGTGGATGTGTTCCGCCTGCAAGGCGAGGAGAGCCTGGCGATCGACGGCGCGCTTGCCGCCGAGGGCGCGACGCTTGCGCTGCTCGATGCGCTTGAGAGGGCAGGGCCGTTCGGCGCCGGGCATGTTGCGCCGGTGTTCGCGCTGCCGCGCCACCGGCTTGTCGATGCGCGGGCGGTCGGCAGCAACCACATCCGCGCCGACCTGCAGTCGGAAAGCGGCGGCCGCATCCAGGCGATCGCCTTTCGCGCGGTCGACACGGCTCTTGGCGAATTCCTGTTCAAGAACAGGGGTAAGCCGGTGCATGTCGCCGGCTCGCTGTCGGGCAACCACTGGAACGGCAACCGCACGGTGCAGTTCCGCATCGTCGACGCGGCGCTTGCCTGAGAGCTCGCTGCCGCCCTGCCTAAGCGAGGACGGTCTGCAGCCGGGTCAGGTCGCCGATCTGCGCCATCGTTGCCTGGTAGCCGATACGGATCGCTTCGTCGGCGCGGTGGAATTCGGTCAGGCCGATATGGCTGAGCTTCGGCTGCAGCGATATGTCCGGCGGGTCGCCGGCCAGCCTGGCGCGCGAAATGCGGTCCTGGATGATGTTAAAGGCCTCGACCATGACGCCAGTAATGCCGAGCCGCGTCTCGCGCGACTGGCGTTCGGGATCGGCGTGGCCGGCCCTCGGCGCGTCTTTCTCGATGACCAGCTCGCCGGCATTGTGCTTGATCACCGCGGCGCGGCCGAACAGATCGTAGTGAAGGTTCACCGCAACCACGAGCGGCTGCTCGTAGGCACGGCAGACCGAGACCGGCACCGGATTGACCAGTGCGCCGTCAACCAGCACACGCCCATTGCAGGCGACCGGCTCGAACACGCCGGGCAGCGCGTAGGAGGCGCGCATTGCGGTGCTCAACGAGCCGCTCGACAGCCAGATCTCATGGCCGGTGCGGATTTCCGAAGCGACGCAGACGAATGGTTTTGGCAGGTCCTCGAAGCGGATGCCGGCTATGTGCTCGCGCAGCCGCGCATCGAGCTTCATGCCACCGAACAGGCCGCTGCCGCGTAGATTGAGGTCGAGAAGGCCAAAAATGCGCCGCCTGGTCAGGCTGCGCGCGAATTCTTCCAACTCGTCGAGCTTGCCGGCAACATAGCAGCCGCCGACCAGCGCGCCGATCGAGGTGCCGGCGATCATCGACACTTCGATGCCGGCTTCATCAAGCGCGCGCAGCACGCCGATATGCGCCCAGCCGCGCGCACAGCCGCCACCCAATGCCAGCGAAATCCCGGTTTTGCCCGGAGATTTGGTTTCGGATGCGCCCGCAGCCGAGGAGAGGCCATTGGCCTCCCGAACGTCAGGTCTGTTGCGCAATGACGCCCAGTCGAGCATCACAATCTCCCTTGTCCCACGGTCATCCTACAGGCGGGCCGTATCGAAATCATGAATATACGTGGCTGAAGTGCTGCGAATGGTTCATATTGATGGTGTATTGGGCTTTCGATTGGTTTTTTCCGCATCGAACGGCGGCTTGCTGCCGTCGCTGGCAAGCGTCCCTTTGCCATCGCTCAGCCCCACCGTCCGATAAAAGCATGAACGTCGGCCGGTGTGACAAGTTGCTTCGTGACCCAGCACTTTGACGCGCAACCATATCGCGTCCTGGTCACAATCCGTGAGCATCTCGACGACCTGCTGGACATTGCCCGAGGTTTCGCCCTTCTTCCACAGCGCGTTGCGCGAACGCGACCAGTAGTGCGCGATGCCGGTCTCGAGCGTCAGCGCCAGCGCCTCGGCATTCATATGCGCGACCATCAGCAGCACGCCGTCTTCGGCATCGGTGACCACGACAGTGACGAGGCCGGCAGCATCGAAGCGCGGTGAAAGGACCGCGCCTTCCTCGAGTGCCTTCTTGTCTGTTGGAGCTTTCGGGAATTCCAATGCCGACATTCGCCGGTCCTTATCTAGCGAAGCCGGCAGGCCGATCAGATCCTGCCGCCGCGCACCATGGTGACGAAGCGGACCTGCTCTTCGGGTGTGTCCTTGAAGACGCCGGTGAAGGTTGAGGTCAGCGTGGTGGAGCCCTGCTTGCGGATGCCGCGCATGGCCATGCACATATGCTCGGCCTCAAGCATAACGGCCACACCGCGCGGATTGAGCACGTCCTGGATGACGCCGGCAATCTGCGCGGTCATCGCTTCCTGGGTCTGCAAGCGATGGGCGAAGATGTCGACGACACGGGCTATCTTGGACAGGCCGACAACCTTGCCGTCAGGCAGATAGCCGACATGCGCCTTGCCGATGATCGGCACCATGTGATGCTCGCAATGCGAGTGGAAGGATATGTCCTTGACGAGAACGAGGTCGTCATAGCCGGCAACTTCCTCAAAGGTGCGGCCAAGTTCCTCGGCTGGGCACATATCATAACCGTTGAACATTTCGCTGAACGCCTTGGTGACGCGCTTCGGCGTGTCGATCAGGCCCTCGCGGTCAGGGTTGTCGCCGGTCCAGCGCAACAAGGTGCGCACAGCGGCTTCGACTTCGGCCTCGCTCGGCCGGTCGGTGACCGGCTTTTCCATATAGGCAGACCGCGGCATGAGTTTCTTGATAACGGCGTCCATAAAGGCGTCTCCCGTAGTTCCTCTCTCAGGAGGAACGAGTTGAACGGACCACGACCTTTCGGGTGTCAGAAACTCGCCCGGTTTCCAGCCCGTAAGTGGCGTGAACAGAATTGGGTATGACGAGGTTTGTGGTCGCCTTGTCGATACCCGACTACCGCCATTATATATGTTCGTGCCGAGCGAAAGGAAGACGCCAGAGCGGCAATGACTGTTCGCTGGGCGGCGACGGATTGGAAAAATATGATCGACGATGTCTACAATGCGAAAATTCTGGGTTTTGCCGGAAACATCGCACGGATCGGCCGGCTCGACCGGCCCGACGCAACCGCACGAGCACATTCCAAGCTGTGCGGATCGACGGTGACCGTCGATCTGAAGATGGATGATGGCGTCGTCAGCGATTTCGCGCATGACGTGAAGGCCTGTGCGCTTGGCCAGGCGTCGTCGTCGATCATGGCGCAGCATGTCGTCGGCGCCAGCGCCGAAGAATTGCGCAGCGTGCGCGAGACGATGCTGAAGATGCTGAAGGAAAACGGCCCGCCGCCCGAAGGCCGCTTCGCCGACCTGAAATACCTGGAACCGGTGCGCGACTACAAGGCGCGCCACGCCTCGACCATGCTGACCTTCGACGCAGTGGTCGACGCCATCGGCCAGATCGAGAAGAAGCGGGCGGAAGAGGCGGCTTAAACCTTGGCGAGAAAACGCCGGCTTTCGGCGAATTCCGCCCGGACCCAGTCGGCAAAAGCCCTGGCTGGTTCGGAAAGGTCATTCAGCCTTCTGGCTACTAGCCAATAGGCGCCCGACGCGACGTCGATGTCGAAAGGCTTGATAAGCGCGCCGGACGCAAGTTCTTCGCCGATCTGCAAAAGATCGCCCAACGCGACACCATGTCCAAGCAAGGCTGCCTGCTTCGAAAGCGAAGCATCGGCCAGCATCGGACCGCGCGCAGGCACGGCATCAGCCGTCACGCCCGCCGCTTCGAACCAGCGTGCCCAAGCCTGACGGTTTTCTTCGTGCAGCAACGTATAGCGACCAAGGTCGATCGGCTTTTCCAGAGCTGGGCCGGATGCAAGAAGTGCCGGCGACAGAACTGGGGAATCGACGACCGCGGCAAGCTGTTCGGCTTCGCTGCGTGGCCATGAGGTGGCGTGCGCACTGAAACGCAGGGCAAGTTCGGGCTGATCGCTGCGAAACTCTATCAATCTCGGGTCGACCTCAAGGGAAACGTCGATGTCGGGTCGCAACTCGCGAAAGCGGTTGAGCCGCGGCACCAGCCATACGGATGCAAGCGATGGCTCGACGCTGACACGCACCACGGACTGCGTCGGGGCCGCCGTCAATTCCGAAAGCAGCCTGTCGATGCCCTCGAAACTTCTGACCAACTGGTCGAGCAGCCGCTGGCCGGTGTCGGTCAACTCGACGCGGCGATGATGGCGGAAGAACAAAGGTTGGCGCAGGAAGGTTTCGAGCTCGCGGATCTGTCGGCTGATCGCCGCCTGCGAAACATAAAGCTCCTCGGCCGCACGGCTGAAGCTCAGGTGACGACCGGCTGCTTCGAAGCTTCTCAGAGCCGTCAGGGGGAGGTGTCCGCGCTTCATTCGCATAACTCAGAGTTATCTGACGTGGACGTTATACTCGTTTGAAGAGCAAGGCCAGCGGCGCTCTAATCGGTGCTCAAGGAGTGCCGCCATGATCCAGTTTCTCAACATTCTGGGCGATGTGATGCGGATCGCGACGTTTCAATGGTACGACGAGAAACCGCATAGGGATTGGTGCGAGGAGAGGCCGCCGACCAGCGTCGCCGTATGCCGAAGGCCGACGCCCGACCGCTATCCGGTTCGCCCTACCAGGCCATGACGGGATTGCCGGAACGGCATTGCGTTCCTGGCCCGATGCGCACATCTATCGCGTAGGGAAACGCGATGTGGAGACTGCGGTGGTCGGCCAACATCGGCATGCGCACGGCGCCAGGCCGATTCGACAAGGACGCAACTGGTCCGGCCCGTGGCGCAAGACGCCGGGCCGCGTCTTCGGCACGTCGCTTGTCCGACTTTACCAGCTGACGCTGTCCGGCTTCGTCGGCAATTCCTGCCGGCATCTGCCGACCTGTTCCGAATACGCGTACGAAGCGATCGCCCGCCACGGGCTGTGGGCCGGCGGCTGGATGGGGTTTTTCCGGGTGCTGCGCTGCGGACCGTTCGGCACGCACGGCATCGACCGGGTGCCTGAGGCACTGGCTGATCGCTACCTCTGGTTCACGCCATGGCGGTACTGGCGGATCGGGAAAAAACGTGGCGACCTGGACAGTTGACCGCAACTGTGCGGTGCACAGAGGGGTCGCTTTTTACGATCTGGTAGGGTTAACCGCAGCTTGCGCTGACATAGTGCATTTGAGACAAAATCGAGACAAGACACCTCGCTAAGCCGCTCCTGACACCCTTCAGGAGAGATTGCCAAATGCGCCGGATAGATCGTCTTCCCTTCGTTTTCGCCGTTGTTCTCTATGTCCTGGCGTGGCTGATGGGTTTTCCGATCCGTGCGCAATCAGCGCCGCTCGGGGACATCGAATGCACGCTGATCGTCGACGCCGCAAGCGGCGAGACGCTGTATCGCCAAGGGACCTGCGATCAGCGCTTCAGCCCGCCTCGACATTCCGCTGGCACTGATCGGCTATGATGCTGGAATCCTGGGCGACGAGCATACGCCAAGCTCGGAGTACAAGGCAGAGTTCAATGCCCGGAAACGGGACCGCAAGACCGTCGACCCGACGATCTGGGAAAGAGATTCGGTCCGGTGGTTCTCACGCGAGATCGCGCGCCGGCTCGGCAGCAAACAGTTTGCCGGCTATGGGTCCAGATTGGACTATGGTGACACCGAAGTCTCCGGCACTGCCGGCAAGAATGACGGCCTCACCCATTCCTGAGTGAATTCTTCGCTCGAGATATCGCCGGTCGAGCAGGTCGATTTCCTGCGCAAGCGGCTGGACGGTGCAGGGCAAGACCGGAACGACCAGGCTCGGCGACAGCGCCGACAAGCGCTCGCTTGGCTGGTTTGTCGGCTGGGCGAAGACCGATGCTCGCAAGATCGTCTTTGCCCGCCTGGTAGTCGATACGAAACGTTCCGACACGCCAAAGGGGCTCAAGACGCGGGCGATGTTCCTGAAAGATCTGCCGAATCTCCTCAGGTGACCTACATCCAGCTTTACGGCACCGAAAACTGCCCATAAAAGACCGCTCGCCGCCGGACGCATCCGGCTCTTACTGATGCATCTCGTAGCCCCAAAACCGCTAAGCAGTCTTGGGCGACATGCATTTCACCACCCGCGCTCGTTTGCGGGACTGGATAGGAGAATCTTATGCTGAATTCCGTTTCCCTGACATTTCCCGATGGTTCCGTTCGCGATTACGACGCGGCGATGACCGGCGCCGGCCTGGCGGAATCGATCTCGAGGTCGCTGGCCAAGAAGGCCGTTGCCTATTCAATCGACGGCACGCTGCGCGATCTTTCCGACCCGATCGGCAAGTCCGGCAAGGTCGAGATCATCACCCGCGAGGACCCGCGTGCGCTGGAGCTCATCCGCCACGATGCAGCCCATGTGCTGGCCGAAGCCGTGCAGGAACTTTGGCCGGGAACGCAGGTGACCATCGGGCCGGTGATCGAAAACGGGTTCTACTACGATTTTGCCCGCAACGAGCCGTTCACGCCCGACGATTTCCCGGTGATCGAGAAGAAGATGCGCGAGATCATTGCGCGCAACAAGCCGTTCACCAAGGAGGTCTGGTCGCGCGAAAAGGCGAAAAGGATCTTTGCCGACAAGGGCGAGCGCTACAAGCTCGAGTTGATCGACGCCATCGCCGAGGACCAGGATCTCAAGATCTATGCACAGGGCGACTGGTTCGACCTCTGCCGCGGCCCGCATATGGCCGCGACCGGCCAGATCGGCAGCGCCTTCAAGCTGATGAAGGTCGCCGGCGCCTATTGGCGCGGCGACAGCAACAATCCGATGCTGACCCGCATCTACGGCACGGCCTGGGCCGATCAGGCGCAGCTCGAAGCCTATCAGACGATGCTGGAGGAGGCCGAGAAGCGCGACCACAGGAAGCTCGGCCGTGAGATGGACCTGTTCCACTTCCAGGAGGAGGGCCCCGGGGTCGTCTTCTGGCACGCCAAGGGCTGGAGGATGTTCCAGAACCTGGTCAATTACATGCGTCGCCGCCTCGACGAGCAGGGCTATCAGGAAGTCAACGCGCCGCAGGTGCTCGACAAGAGCCTGTGGGAGACGTCAGGCCACTGGGGCTGGTACCGGGACAACATGTTCAAGGTGACCGTTGCTGGCGACGACACCGACGACGACCGGGTGTTTGCGCTGAAGCCGATGAACTGCCCCGGTCACGTCCAAATCTTCAAGCACGGGCTGAAATCCTACCGCGATCTGCCGGTAAAACTTGCGGAATTCGGCAATGTGCATCGCTATGAGCCGTCCGGCGCGCTGCACGGGCTGATGCGCGTGCGCGGCTTTACCCAGGACGATGCGCACATCTTCTGCACCGAGGAACAGCTCGCCGACGAGTGCATCAAGATCAACGATCTGATCCTCTCGACCTATGCCGATTTCGGCTTCGACGAAATCACCGTCAAGCTGGCGACCCGCCCCGAAAAACGGGTCGGCACCGACGCGATGTGGGATCATGCCGAGGGCGTGCTGCAGGACGTGCTCGACAAGATCGCGGCGCGGTCGGGCAACCGGATCAAGACGGGCGTCAATCCGGGCGAGGGCACGTTCTACGGGCCGAAGTTCGAATATGTGCTGAAGGACGCCATCGGCCGCGACTGGCAATGCGGCACCACGCAGGTTGATTTCAACCTGCCTGAACGGTTCGGCGCCTTCTACATCGGCTCGGATTCGGAAAAGAAGCAGCCGGTGATGGTGCATCGCGCCATCTGCGGCTCGATGGAGCGGTTTCTCGGCATCCTGATCGAGAATTATTCCGGCCATTTCCCGCTCTGGTTCGCGCCGCTGCAGGTGGTGGTGGCGACGATCACTTCCGATGCCGACGATTACGCCCAGAAGGTCGTTGCGCAGCTGAAGGCGGCGGGGCTGATCGCCGAAGCCGATCTGCGCAACGAGAAGATCAACTACAAGGTCCGCGAGCATTCGCTGGCCAAGGTGCCGGTCATCCTCGTCTGCGGCAAGCGCGAGGCCGAGGAAGAAACGGTCAATATCCGTCGTCTCGGGTCGCGTGACCAGGAATCACTCGGCCTCGCAGCCGCCGTGAGGCTGCTTGCCGACGAGGCGGTGACACCCGACCGCAAGCGCCGCGCGGCCTGAACCAGTCGACGAGCAATGAATGGCGGTGGAGCGATCCACCGCCATTTTTATATTTTGTATGCCTGTCACGCCGCACGCCTATCTGGCAAATCGATCGACGTGCGCGTCGGCGACGCGCTGGCGCGACCCATGCACAAGGCAGCTTAGAGGGGCGCGTCTCAGTCGGCGCCTTCCTCGGAATCGATGGCCGAAGCCTCGGTGGCCAGAACCTCGATGTCCTGGTTGTGCCCAGCCACCACCGTAAAATCCTTCTGGTAGATGCGGTCGCGGTTCTTGGCGATGATGGTGTAGTCGCCCTCGGCCAGCACCATCGAGGCAAAGGCGCCGACGGTTTCCTTGATCGGATCGCCGGATTCGTTGAGCAGGGACCAGGAGGTGTCGGCGATCGCCTCGCCGCCTGGTTCGCGCACCAGCTTCATGGTCATCTCGGCGGCACGGTGCTCGACGGTCGCTTCGGTCAGCTTGCCGGCCTCGACGCGGATGTCGGAGCGGATGACCGCGTTCACCGCGCCATAGGTCGACACGACGTGGTAGGTGCCGGCATTGAGCCGCACGACGCTGTTCGGCTCGACATCGGGTATGATCAGGGCGCGATCGCCATCGGCCGCGGCGTGGCTCTCATAGATCGAGAAGCGCAGCTTCTTCGGCGGTATGCGCACCCCGCCGGACAGCACTGCATCGAGCTTGAGGCCACCGGCATCGAGCACGAGGCTCTCGCGCTTGGCTTCCTTGCCGACGGTGATGCGCTTGGTGGCGCCGGCCCGCCCGTAGGAGGCGTGGACCAGATACGAACCCGGCTCGAGCTGGAATATGGCGGTGCCGCCATGAGAGGAGGCGATCATCGTCAGCTTGCCGTCGCTGGCCGATTCGGGTTTGAAGACGCGCCAGACTATGCCGCGCGTGATGTCGGCGCCCTTGTCGGTCAATTGCGCCGACAGCGTGATCGCCCCGCTGCTGCCCAATGCCAGCGATGTCTCGCTTTTCGGAGGTGCATAGCCCGAAATTCCGGGAAGCTTCAGCTCGCCAAGGCCGTCCACATCCTGGGCGACGGCAAGCGAAACCGGCACCATCAACAGTGCGGCAGCGAGCCATATCAGGAAAAGACGCAATGTCCCCTCAAACATGCCTTGCGTTGAAGCCCAAGGCGGTGGCAATTTCAAGGCTTAAGAGTCCGGTCGGCTTCTGCTACAGGGCTCTTTGTCCGGCGCGCCGCGCCAATGCCCAAGCCGCCCGATGTCCCGATGGTGCGCTTCAGCTCAAATTCCAGGAGACTTGCGCCCATGGCGTCGCCGATCATCGATTTTCTGCTGACCCGAAATTCCGCGCCGATCCCGGATTTGAAAGAACCGGCACCGGGCGATGCGGAGATCGCGACGATGATCGCCGCCGCCTCGCGGGTGCCGGACCACGGCCGGCTGGAGCCTTGGCGTTTCATCCTCTATCGCGGCGAGGCCCGCATCGAGATCGGCAAGAAGCTGGCAAAACTTGCCGAACAGCGCGAAGGGCCGCTGCCGGAAGGCCGGCGCAACCAGGAATTGGCGCGCTTTTCGCGGGCGCCGCTGGTCATCGGCGTGATTTCTATCCCTAGGGAAAATCCAAAGATCCCGCAATGGGAGATGTTCCTGTCCGGCGGCATGGCGGCGATGAACCTGATGCTTGCCGCCAATGCGCTGGGCTACGGCACCAACATGATCAGCAACTGGTATTCCGACGTGCCCGAGGGCAGGGCGATCCTCGGCCTGGCGCCGCATGAGCGGGTCGTCGGCTTCGTCCATATCGGCTCCTACCAGGGGCCAGCGCCGGAACGACCGCGGCCCGATCCGGCAAAGCTCTATGCCGACTATTCAGGGCCGTGGGTGGGATAATTTCGGCGCGGAACAGCCCCCCTAAGGATCAAGCTCCGATGCCTTGGCTCGCGCCAGGAGCCGCTCTGCGAGCTTGAGATGCGGCCGATCGTACATCTTGCCGTCGATGCCGACGACGCCTGGATTTCCTGCCGCCTCGAACGCCTCGACGATCGCCAGGGCGCTTTTCACCGCTTGCGCCGAAGGCGTGAAGGCGGCGTTGATGACCGGCACCTGCGCCGGATGGATCGCCATCTTGCCGGTGAAACCGTCGCGCTCGGCCTCGGCGCATTCGGCCTCGAAGCCGGCCATGTCGCGAAAATCCGGAAAGACGGTGTCGATTGCCGCGACTTCCGCGGCACTTGCGGCAAGCATGGTCATGGTGCGGGCGAGGCGGAACACATCCGTGTAGCGGCCATTCGCGTCGCGCGTCGCGCGCGCGCCAATCGCCGCCGACAGATCTTCCGCCCCCCAGGTGACGCCGACAAGCCGCGCGCTTGCACGGGCGTAGGTCGCTGCGGCCAAGACGCCTGCGGCCGTTTCTGTGATGATCGGCAGGATCCTTATCGCGCCATCCGGCAGGCCGCTTTCGGCTTCGTGCACCCTGAGCTTGGCCGAGAGATGCTGGACATCCAGTCCGCTGTTCGACTTAGGCAGCATGATGCCGTCTGGTTTTGCTGGCACGAGCGCCGCCAGATCGTCGTCGGTCAGTCCGGTCGAAAGATCGTTGACGCGCACATAGATCGCGGAGCTGGTCCGGTGCCTGTGCTCGGCGATAAAACGCGCCGCTGTGTCGCGCGCCAGACCTTTGTTCTGCTCGGCAATCGAATCCTCGAGGTCGACGATGACCACGTCGGCGCCTACGCCAAAGCCCTTCTCCAGCTTCTTTTCCGAATCGCCGGGAACGAAGAGCAGAGAACGCATCGGCTATGCCTTTTTCATCATCATGGCTTGCCTCGTGCATTTGGCAACCAGCACATCGTTCTGGTTATAGGCGCGATGCTCGAGCTCGACGATGCCGCGGTCCGGCTTCGACCTGGATTCACGCACCGAAACCACCGTGGTCTCGACGCGAATGGTGTCGCCATGGAAGACGGGGTGCGGAAACACTGTCTCCTTCATGCCGAGATTGGCGATGGTGGTGCCGACGGTGATGTCATTGACCGAGATGCCGATCATCAGGCCAAGCGTGAACAGCGAATTGACCAGCGGCTTGCCCCATTCGCTCTTCGCCGCGAAGTCGAAGTCGATGTGCAGCGGCTGCGGGTTCAGCGTCATCACCGAAAACAGCATATTGTCGCTTTCGGTCACGGTCTTGCGCAGCGTGTGCTTGAACACATGGCCGAGAACGAACTCCTCAAGGTAAAGTCCGGCCATTGTCGATCTCCTCCGCTGCTTAAGGGTTGATAGGCGTTGCATACCGGGCTCGCAAGCCAGTTAACGAACATGGTGAACCGTTCGTAAACCATTTGTGCCTACGGTCTCCGCCAGGGTCAGAAGCGTTCTGGCAAGGGGCGTAAGCAGGCGACATGGTCGTTTCGCATTTCCTGAAATGGATCCATACGGCGAAGGTGTCGGAGCGTGCTGCGGCGGCAAGCGCGCTGGCTCGCGCCTATGTCGACTCGGAGCTGCCTTTCGAGGACCGCTGCGCTGCCGAGGCGGCGCTGACGTTGCTGCTCGATGACGTATCGTCGAAGGTGCGGGCGGCGATCGCCGACGCGCTTTCCATGAGCCATCATGCGCCGCCGCAGATCGTCAGCGCGCTGGCCTCGGACCAGCCGGAAGTCGCAGCCTTGGTGCTGGCGCGCTCGCCGCTGCTCACCGATGCCGACCTGATCGATCGGGTTGCCGGCGGCCAGAAGGCGACGCAGAAGGTGATCGCCGACCGGCCACGCGTCTCGATGTCGGTTGCGGCGGCGATCGCCGAGATCGGCGAGCCGGAAGCCTGCGCCACGCTGCTCGCCAACAGCGGCGCCGACATCGCATCCGTCAGCTTTCGCCGCATGGCCGAGCGGCACGGCCATCTGCCTCTGGTGCGCGAGGCGCTGATCGCCGACACCCGGCTGCCCGCCGATTGCCGGCATACGCTGCTGGTCAAGCTCGGGGAGATGCTCAAGGGGTCGCCGCTGGTGCTGGCGCTGATGGGCGCCGCCAGGGCCGAGCGCGTCACGCGCGATGCTTGCATCAAGGCTTCGGTGACGCTGATCGAAGGCACGCGGACAGAGGAACATACCGCACTTGTCGAACATCTGCGCCTGCGCGGCGACCTGACCGCAAGCTTCGTCGTCCGCACCATTGCGCACGGCAAGGTCGACTTCTTTGGTTCGGCGCTGGTCGCGCTCAGCCAACAGTCCGAACAACGGGTGAGAGCACTGCTGGCCGGCGGGCATGACATAGCGTTGCAGGCACTGTTCCGCAGCGCCGGGCTTGCCGCCGCCACCCACGCCATCATTCTGCGCGCGCTGAAGGTCTGGCGCGAGGTCGCCAATGGCAAACGCCTCGCCGGCGTCCAGGAAGTGAGCTGGCTGATGCTGAAGGAATTGGGCGGACAGTCCGCCGAAGGCGATCTCGCCGGGCTGGTCAAATCGATCCATCTCGACGCGCTGCGCGAGAACGCACGCGGGCACGCGCTGGCGATCGCCGCTGCCTAAACCCGGTCCTTCGCGAAAAAATCCGGAAAATCCTCGATCGCGGCGGCAATGATGCGCAGCGAGGCGGCGATCTGCAGCATTTCGGCCGCGACGCTGCGCTCCGCGATGCCTGCTGCATACTGCCTGGCGACTGCGACGGTCGCCGTCTGCGGCTCGCCGGGCCGCCTGAACAGCAGCTCGCGTGCCAGACCGCGCAGGAAATTGGCGATGGAAAGTGCTGTTTCAGGTGGGATCGCGGAACTCTGTTGCGCGTTGCGCAGCCGCAGGATTTCGAGGCCGACAGTAACGGCAGCAATGCCGCCGTCGAGAACGGCGTTGCCTTTCTCGCCGGCGTTCTGCAGCAGCGGCATCAACTGATTGACCCGATCATAGGCAAGGCTCTCGAAAGCCAGTCGCCGCGGCATGCGCTCATGCAGACAAAGGCGGGCAAGATCTTCGCGCATGGCTTGCAGGATGCGGTTGACGGTGACCCAGGGGTCGGCGGGCAGCACGATGGCGAAGACGCCGATCGCCAGAAGAATGCCGACCAGGACCGATGCCGAATTGGCGAGGAACGGAAACGGATCGTAGGTCATCGCCTGATGTGGGCTGAGGAAGGCGAGGAAATTGATGGCAAAGGCCGTTGCCACGCCGACATATCGCGGATTGGCCATGCCCAGTGCTGCTGGTACCAGGATCGGCACGACAAAGACCATGAACCATCCGAAGCCTGGCAAAGCCGGAAGCGCCAACTGGCCGATGAGAAACGCAAAGGGCAGGGCGAGCAACGTGCCCTCGAAGAAGTTCCATGCCGACCGGATCGGATCGGGGCGAGCCGCGAACAGGCTGGAGACGACGGCGACCAGAATGACCGTGCCCGTCGCGTCCGACCATTTCGTCGCCAGCCAGAAGCCGGCGACCAGAAGCGTGGCGATTGCTGCGCGCACGGCATTGCGCGATGCCGCACGGTAGTCGCGGTGCACCACCAGCGCCGGCTGCCGCCGTTCGCGACTGGCACGAGACGGGGGATAGCGGAGTGCATCCAGGCCGCGCAGCACTTGCTGCATGGCCTCGGCGAAGTCGGCGGCAATGGTTAGGCGGGTGACAGTGCCAGCCCAGTCAATGTCTTGCCCGGCCGCGACGTCAGGCATCTGTCGCGCCTTGCCGGCGATTGCGTCGAGCCGCGCCACCCAGGGCGCCGTATCGTCCAGCGCGCCCGGCTTGGCTACCAGTTCGCCGACAACGGCCTGCAACTCGGCGCGAACTGGGATGAGGGCTGCATTCTTCGGCGCGGCGTGGGCATGCAGCGCACGCGCCGCCGACAGGGCCGACAGAAGCTGGCCGATGGTACGCCGGACCGGATAGGCGCGGGTGGCGAGGCTCGGCCCTTCCAGCCTTGCGTAGGTGCGCATCTCGCCGAGCGTCTGGACGTCGCCGATCAGCTTGCGGTGCAGCCCGGCAAGCTTTTCCGCATCGCCGCCGGAAAAAGCGCCGTCCGCATAGGCCGCCAGGTCGAGAATGCCGCGTTTCAGTCTTGAGATGATGGCGTCGGCGGCCAGTTTCGGCAGGATCAGCCGGCTGGTCAACGCAGCGCAGACGATACCAAGCACGATTTCCGCGCAGCGCGCCACGGCGAGATCGATGACGAGGTGCGGCTGGCCGAAAGCCGGCAGGCCGATGATCATCGCGGTGTAGCCGGCAAGCGCCGCGCCATAGGCTTCCGGATTGCGTAGCAGCGACGAGACCAGCGAGCAGATGCCGATCCAGACGGCAAGAACTGCAACCAGCAACCAGGGGTTGGCATCGAAAAGAGTGGTAATGCCGATCGCCGCCAGCGCGCCGGCAAACGTGCCGAGGAGACGATAAAACCCCTTCGCCAGCACCATGCCGGCGACCGGCTGTGCGACGATGAACACCGTCATCATCGCCCATTGCGGGTGGTCGAGCTTCAGCGCATAGGCGGCCAATATCGCGATGAGGCCGGCCGAAACGGTGCGCAGGGCAAAGATCCAGTCCGAACGCGTCGGCCGCGTCAGGCCAGCGATCCGCGTGCCGATATCGTCCTTCAGCCGCGCCCAGGTCAAGTGCTCGTCTCCAGCTCAGAAGGCCAAGCTAGCGGCGGGAGCTCAGATATCCAGCACTTCCGTCTCGGCGAATTCCGCGCGTTCCTGGATGAAGCGGAAACGGGCCTCGGGCTTGGTCCCCATCAATGCGTCGACCGCATCCTTGGTCGCCGCCTCGGCATCGATAACGTCGACCCTGAGCAGCGTGCGCTTTTTCGGGTCCATGGTGGTTTCCTTGAGCTGGGCAGCCATCATTTCGCCCAGCCCCTTGAAGCGGCCGATTTCGACCTTGCCGCGCCCGGTGAATTCGGTGCGCAGGAGTTCGTCCTTGTGCGCATCGTTGCGGGCATAGGCGACCTTGCCGCCTTGCCGGATCGAATAAAGCGGCGGCACCGCCAGATAGAGATGGCCGCCGCGGACCAGGCTCGGCATCTCCTGGTAGAAAAAGGTGATCAGCAACGAGGCGATATGGGCGCCGTCGACGTCGGCATCGGTCATGATGATGACCCGGTCGTAACGCAGGTCCTCGTCGCGATATCTCGAGCGCGTGCCGCAACCAAGCGCCTGGATGAGGTCGGATATCTGCTGGTTGGCGGCAAGCTTGTCGTTGCCGGCGCTGGCGACGTTGAGGATCTTGCCGCGCAGCGGCAGCACCGCCTGGCTGGCGCGGTCGCGCGCCTGCTTTGCCGAACCGCCGGCCGAATCGCCCTCGACGATGAACAACTCGGCACCGGCGGCGGCATTCTGCGTGCAGTCGGCGAGCTTGCCGGGCAGGCGCAGCTTGCGCACCGCACTCTTGCGCGACACTTCCTTTTCCTGGCGGCGGCGCACCCGCTCGTCGGCGCGCGCGATCACCCATTCGAGCAGTTTCGAAGCCTCCTGCGGATTGTCGGCCAGCCAGTGGTCGAACGGGTCGCGGATGGCGCTTTCGACGATGCGGATCGCCTCGATCGTCGCCAGCCTGTCCTTGGTCTGGCCGACGAATTCCGGTTCGCGGATGAACACCGACAGCATGCCCGCCGCCGAGATCATCACATCCTCGGAAGTGACGATCGAGGCGCGCTTGTTGCCGACCAGGTCGGCATAAGCGCGCAAGCCGCGCGTCAGGACGTTGCGGAAGCCGGCCTCATGCGTGCCGCCTTCGGCGGTCGGAATGGTGTTGCAATAGGAATTGATAAAACCGTCGCCGCCGAACCAGGTCACCGCCCATTCGAGCGAACCGTGGCCACCCTGCTTCTCGCTCTTACCGGCAAACATTTCACGGGTCACCTGGAATTCGTCGCCGAGCGAGGCTTTCAGATAATCCTTGAGGCCGCCCGGAAAATGGAATTCTGCCTTGGCCGGCGTCGTGTCCTTTTCCCTGATCAGCGACGGGTCGCAGGTCCAGCGGATTTCGACACCGCCGAACAGATAAGCCTTTGACCGCGCCATGCGGTAGAGCCGCGTCGGCTCGAAAGCAGCGCCCTTGCCGAAAATCTGCTCGTCTGGATGGAAGCGGATCTTCGTGCCGCGGCGGTTGTGCACCTCGCCGAGCTGCTCCAGGCCGGTCACAGGAATGCCGCGCGAGAACTTTTGCCGATAAAGTTTCCTTCCCAGCGCCACCTCGACCTCGAGATGGTCGGACAGCGCGTTGACCACGGAAACGCCGACACCGTGCAGGCCGCCGGACGTCTCGTAAACCTTGCTGTCGAACTTGCCGCCTGAATGCAGCGTCGTCATGATGAGTTCGAGCGCCGGCTTCTTGAATTTCGGGTGCGGATCGACCGGAATGCCGCGGCCGTTGTCGGTGACGGACAGGTATCCGTCGGCGGAAAGCTCGACATCGATGAAGGTCGCATGGCCGGCGACCGCCTCGTCCATCGAATTGTCGATGACCTCGGCGAACAGATGGTGCATCGCCTTGTCGTCGGTGCCGCCAATGTACATGCCCGGGCGGCGGCGCACCGGTTCCAGCCCCTCCAGCACTTCGATGTCGGCGGCACTATAGCTCTCGCTGGCGTCGCGGGGCGCCGGCCGCTTCGCCGCCTGCACCAGCGGGTCGGCCGGGCGCGCGGCGGCGCGAGCCGGTTGCGGCTGCTTGTCCAATTTGGCGAAAAGATCGTTATTGTCGTCCATGCCGGTCCTGGATTCCGATGCTGCGAATCACCACCCGATACTGCCACGCTTTTGGCGGGCAGGCGACGGAGGTTCCTGTTACGTTCGAGGATAGGGCCTCTTACTGCAAAACCATTCGACAGCCAAGCGGCGGAAATGGGGTCGAAGGTGGAGCATCGACGTTTTGTAAACCCTGTCCGAAGGTTACGCCGGAAGATTGGCTAAAAGGCGGTATTTGCGGACTGTCGCTGACCTAGAATGCAGCGGAACCCTCAAGAGGCAGTCGCTTAAGCATGTTGGATTACAGTTCGCTCCTGCTCGCGGCGGCGCTGTCGGGCACGTGCCTTAGCATCACCATGTTTGCCATCTGGTTCAGCGCGCCACAGGCACGCTTTGTGCTGACGGTGGCGTGTGGCATTCTCGTGCTCGTCGCACATGTGGTGTTGTTCTGGCATTACACCAGGGATCCAAGCGCCTGGCTTTGCCAGATCGTGCTTGCGCTGCTCAGCCTCGGCTTCCTGATCATCTGCCTGTCGGCCATGCAATACCTCGGCATAGGCGACTACAGGCGAGCCATCTTGCCGACCTTGGTTGCGATGGCCGTTTGCGCGGGCGCGACGTATCTCGGGTTTGATGGTGTCGGCTTTATTGTCACCTACGCGACGGTAACGGCGCTGCTCTCGCTCATCGGGGCGATGTTCTGGATTGAGGGTGGTCACGATCGCCGGATATTGCTGGTCGTCTCGTTCCTGAGCGGCGTCTGTGCCCTGTCGTTCGGACTTTGCGGCGCGGTCCTGCTGGTCACGGGCCAATGGGTGCTCGGTGTAGCACCGGACAATTGGGCCGAGCGGGTGAATTCCGTCGTGGCCGTCGCCTGCATGACCGGGCTCGGCGCATTGACGCTCTCCCTGCACCATTTGCAGGCGCAGATCGAACTGAAGGCCGAGACGATGACCGATCCATTGACCGGGCTGATGAATCGGCGGGCGTTGACGGCACTCTACGGCGAGCGGGTCTTCGGTCCGTTCATGTCCGTTGCCATGTTCGACCTTGACCATTTCAAGAGGACGAACGACGTATTCGGTCACCCGGTCGGCGACCAGGTTCTGTGCCGCTTTGCCGCCGTCATCAGGAAATACGCCCGGACCGGCGTCGACGCCTTCCGGTTGGGCGGCGAGGAATTCGTGCTCGTCATGTCGCGGATGACGGAAGAGAAGGCCTATGACATTGCGAGCAAGATCAGCGTCGCCTTCGGCACGGAAGTCGTGGCCACCCAACTCGGTCCGTTGCGAAGCACAGTCAGCGGCGGCATCGGCTTTGGCGGAACAAACGGCACCGGTCTCGACGATGTGCTGGCCGAAGCCGACGCAGCACTCTATGCGGCAAAGCGCGCCGGGCGAAATCGCGTCGTCGTCCGGGACCGGGCGAGCAAGGCCGACGGGCCGGCCTTGCGTTCTGCCTGATTGAGGTTTCTATCTTCTTGTTAGACCCATGATCTTGTCCGAAAACCGGATTCCACTTTTCGGGATCATGATCTATTCCGCCGCACCCAGATATTCCGACAGCGGCGGGCAGGAGCAGACAAGGTTGCGGTCGCCGGCGACATTGTCGATGCGTGACACCGGCGGCCAGTACTTTGCTGCGGTGTCGGCATCGCCGGCTGGATAGGCTGCCTCCAGACGCGAATAGGGATGGGTCCACTGGCCGGCCAATGCCTCGGCGGCGGTGTGCGGCGCGTTGACCAGAGGATTGTCGCCCAACGGCCATTCGCCCTTCGCCACCTTGGCTGCCTCGCCGGCTATGGCGATCATCGCCTCGCAGAAACGATCCAGCTCGCGCTTGGGCTCGGACTCGGTCGGCTCGACCATCAGCGTGCCGGCCACCGGGAACGACATGGTCGGCGCGTGGAAGCCATAGTCGATCAGCCGCTTGGCGATATCGTCGACGCTGATGCCGGCGCTGTCCTTGAGCACGCGGGTGTCGAGGATGCATTCATGCGCGACGCGTCCGTTGCGCCCTTTGTAAAGCAGTGGGAAATGCTCGCCAAGCCGCGTCGCCACATAGTTGGCGGAGATGATCGCCGTCTCGGTCGCCTGCTTCAGGCCGGAAGCGCCCATCATGCGGATATACATCCAGGTGATCGGCAGGATGGAGGCACTGCCGAACGGTGCCGCCGCCACGGCATGGGCCGAGCCTTCGGTGACGTGGCCGGGCAGATATGGCTTCAGATGCGCCTTGACGCCGATCGGGCCGACGCCGGGGCCGCCGCCGCCATGCGGGATGCAGAAGGTCTTGTGCAGGTTCATGTGGCAGACATCGGCGCCGATATCGCCGGGACGGGCGAGGCCGACCAGCGCGTTGAGATTGGCGCCGTCGAAATAGACCTGGCCGCCATGGCTGTGGACGAGGGCACAAAGGTCGCGCGCGCCCTCCTCGAATACGCCATGCGTCGAAGGATAGGTGAACATCAGCGCCGCAAGGTTGTGCGCATGCTCGGCCGCCTTGGCCTGCAGGTCGACCATGTCGATATTGCCGTCCTCGGTGCAGCGCACGACGACGACGCTCATGCCGGCCATGGCCGCGCTTGCCGGATTGGTGCCATGCGCCGAGGACGGGATCAGGCAGACGGTGCGATGGCCTTCGCCGCGTGAGCGGTGGTAGCCGCGAATGGCGAGCAGGCCGGCATATTCGCCCTGGCTGCCGGCATTGGGCTGCAGGGTCACCGCGTCGAAGCCGGTGATCTCCGCCAGCCAGCCTTCCAGCTCGTCGATCATGGCGCGATAGCCGGTCGAATGGTCAGCCGGGGCGAAGGGATGCAGGTTGGCGACATCAGGCCAGCTCACCGGCATCATTTCGGCGGCGGCGTTGAGCTTCATGGTGCAAGAGCCGAGCGGGATCATGGCGCGGTCAAGCGCCAGGTCCTTGTCGGACAGCCGGCGCAGGAAGCGCATCATGTCGGTTTCCGAGTGGTTTTCGCGGAAGACGGGCTGGGTGAGGAACTCGTTGGCGCGCGGTTTTCCTGGCATGGAACTGCCGGCGGCAACGCCGGCCTTGGCGCCGAAAAGTGCTGCGATCGCCTCCAGATCGGCTTCGGTGGAGGTCTCGTCGAAGCTGATGCCGACATGGTCGGCGTCGATGACGCGCAGCAGCCGACCGGTCTTCTCGGCGGCGGCGGCGATGGCGCCGGCTTTGCCTTTCACTTCCACGGTCACAGTGTCGAAGCGGCTTTCGCCGAGTACCGAAACGCCCGCTGCCTTGAGGCCGGCAGCCAGGCGGTTGGCCAGCGTGTGGACGCGGCCGGCAATCGCCTGCAGCCCGGCAGGGCCATGCCAGATCGCATAGGCCGTCGCCATGTTGGCGAGCAGCGCCTGCGCGGTGCAGATGTTGGACGTCGCCTTGTCGCGGCGGATATGCTGCTCGCGTGTCTGCAAAGCGAGGCGATAACCGGGACGGCCCTTGCTATCCGTCGACTGGCCAACGAGCCGGCCGGGCATCAGCCGCGTCAGCCTGTCGGAGACGGCGCAATAGGCGGCGTGCGGCCCGCCAAAGCCCATCGGCACGCCAAAACGCTGCATCGGACCGACGGCGATGTCGGCGCCAAGCCTGGCCGGCGCATCGGTCAGCGTCAGGCCAAGCGGGTCGGCGATGAAGACGACCAGCGCGCCGGCCGCGCGGGCCTTGTCGATTGCTGCCTTGTGATCGCCGTAGACGCCGAACGTATCGGGCCAGGAGACCAGCAGGGCGGCGGTGTTGTCGTCGATCACCTCGCCGTCCACCTCGATGCCGAGCGGCTCGGCACGGGTGCGCACGACGTCCAGCGTCTGCGGGTGCGGCGTGCCGGCCAGTGCCACCTTGGTGCGCTTGTCGCGATGATGGCGCAGCGCGATGCCAACCGCTTCGGCCACCGCCGTCGCCTCGTCGAGCAGCGAGGCCGATGCCACCGGCAGGCCGGTCAGTTCCGTCACCAGCGTCTGGAAGTTGAACAGCATTTCCAGCCGGCCCTGACTGATCTCGGCTTGGTAAGGCGTGTAAGCCGTATACCAGGCCGGGTTCTCGAACAGGTTGCGCTGGATCACCGGCGGCACGTGGACGCCATGATACCCGGCACCGATGAAGCTCTTCAGCACCGTGTTCTTTGCCATCGTCGCCGCGAGCTCGGTCAGCGCTTCCGCTTCGCTTGCGGGGGCGGGCAGGGCCAGCGGCCGGTCGAGCCGGATCGACTTCGGCACTGCCTGACTGATCAGGGTCTCGACCGAAGGAACGCCGATCGTCGCCAGCATGGCTCTGACGTCATGGAGGCCCGGGCCGATATGGCGAGCCGAGAAGGGGTAGGGTGCTGCGGTCATCTTCCTGGTCCTGCTATCAACCAATATGGGCTTTGTAAGCGGCTTCATCGAGAAGTCCGTCGAGTTGGCGCTCATTGGCCAGCTTCATCTTCCACAACCAGCCGTCGCCGGTTGCCGCCGAATTGACGAGTGAAGGATCCGATGACAGCGAGGTGTTGGCCTCGGTGATCTCGCCGTCGACCGGCGCGTAGACATCCGATGCGGCCTTGACCGATTCGACCACCACGGCGGTGTCGCCCTTGGCCAGCTTCTTCCCCGGCTCCGGCAGTTCGACGAAGACGAGATCGCCGAGCTGCTGCTGCGCGTAATCGGTGATGCCGACCGTGGCGATGCCGCCCTCGACGCGCAGCCATTCGTGATCTTCGGTGAAATAGGTCTTTGCCATTGAAATCATCCTTTGCGGTAGCGATGGGGCTTGAAGGGCAAGGGGTGGATGTCGACCGGGATTTTCGTCCCGCGGACATCGGCGAACAGTTTTGCGCCGGATTTGGCAAGCGGCGTCTGGACGTAGCCCATGGCGACCGGATGACCGGCCGAGGGGCCGAAGCCGCCTGAGGTGACATGGCCGGCAGGATTGCCGTCGGCATCGAAAAGGGCAGCACCGGCGCGCGCCGGCTGGCGGCCTTCCGGCTTCAGGCCGACGCGTTTTTGCGCCGGACCGCGCTCCAGGACGGCGCGCAGCGCATCGGCGCCGATGAAGGCGCCAGAGGCGCGAACCTCCTTGGGGATGGCCCACATCAGCCCGGCGCTGGCCGGATCGATTTCCGGCGTGATGTCCAGCCCGTGCAGGCACAGTCCGGCTTCGAGCCGCAGGCTGTCGCGGGCGGCAAGGCCGACCCACATCACCCGCTCATCCTCGAGCAGCCTGGCGACGAGGTTTCTTGCATCCGCTTCCGGCAGGCCGATCTCGAAGCCGTCTTCGCCGGTATAGCCGGACCGGCTCATGAACCATTTTTCGCGCGGCTCGATGCCGTGCATGAACACCAGCGAACCGGTCTCGATGCCGGCGCGGGAAAGGGCAGCCCACGCCTCGGGGCCTTGTATGGCCAAGAAGACGCGGTCGAGCGCATCCACTTTTACATCGAAATCGCCCTCTGCATCGAAATTTTTGGCCAGTGCGCGCAGATGCTTTTCGTCGGCGGCGGCGTTGCCGGCATTGGCGACCATCATGAAGCGCTCGGCGCCGAGCCTAGTGACGATCAGATCGTCCAGAATGCCGGCCGCCTCGTTGAGGAAGAACGTGTATTTGGACTGGGAAATCTTCAGCGCGCCGGCATCGAACGGGCAGGCGCGGTTCAGAAGCGCTGCTGCGCCCGGGCCGCTGATTTCGAACAGCTTCATGTGCGAGATGTCGAACAGGCCGGCATGCTCGCGGCTGTGAAGGTGCTCCTTCATCACGCCGGCCGGGTAGGTCAACGGCATCGACCAGCCGGCGAAGGCGCCGAAGCGCGCACCGGCTGTCATGTGCAGATCTTCGAGGGGGAGGTGTTTGGTGTCGTCGCCCGTCATGTCATCTCCAGAGTCGCACGCAAGCGGCCGCGAATGGCGACCAGTCCGTGCCCCTCTGTCTGAAGCCTGAGAGACTCGCGCCCCGTAACTCTGTCGGCAGCGCTTACACCTTCGGCGCGGGGGCAAGCCCCGACTTTCCAGAGTGTCTTTCCCGTCTACGGTTCTTTTGCCTGAGAGATTTCGGGCGATTTCCCCTTCGGCGGCAGCTCTCGCTGCTCTCTCCCGCAAACAGGTAGGACTCGGTCAGGAGCCCTCGACTCGTCATCCATAGCCCGTGGACGACACCTTGTCACCTGCCGGCGACATTTTTACTGCCAAGTCTTCTGCGGGCCTTCTTTATAGGCAAGCCTTCGCTAACCACGCCGCTTGCCGGTTTCTCAAGACCTTGCCGATATACCGCATAAGGGCCGGCAATTACCGGCGGCGGGCGGGGAAGAAAATGGGCGAATTGATCATGAGCGCGCCGGTGGCCGGGCTGACCTCGAAAAATCGGATCACGGCGGAAGACGTGGTCATGCTGCGCGGCGAAGTGTTCGGCGACGGCGTGGTAACGCGCGGCGAGGCCGAGGCGCTGTTTGCGCTGGATGCAACGGCGAGGGACAAATGCACGGAATGGCTCGAGTTTTTCGTCGAGGCGGTCACCGATTTCATCGTCCACCAGGAAAAGCCGGCGGGCTATGTTTCGCAGGACAATGCCGACTGGCTGATCCGGACGATTTCGCGCGACGGCATGGTCGACAGCCAGACCGAACTCGAGCTGCTGGTGCATGTGCTGGAAGTTGCCAAATCATCGCCGAGCACGCTTTCCAGCTATGCGCTGGAGCAGGTCGCTCATGCGGTCGTGGACGGCAAGGGGCCGCTGATGACCGGCGGCAGGCTTATCCCTGGGTCGATTGCCAAGGCTGAGGTCGAGCTGTTGCGCCGCATCCTTTACGCCTATGGCGGCGATGGCAACATCGCCATCAGCCGCGCCGAGGCCGAGGTGCTGTTCAAGATCAACGAGCGGACAGCGGCGGGCGACAACGATCTGTCCTGGAACGATCTGTTCGTCAAGGCGATCGCCAATTTCGTCATGTGTTCGGCCGGCTACGAACCGCCGGTGCGCGACGTGGCGCTGCGCCGGGATTCGTTCTTCGAACAGGCCGATCCGGAAATCGGCGGGTTCTTCAGCCGCATGGTATCGGGCGGCCTGTCCGGCATCATGGAAGCCTATCGCTCACCCGGCGATATCGAAGCCGAGTGGGAGTCCAAGAACAAGGCAGCCGAGGCTCTGGCCCGCCGCGCCGAGACGGTCGATGCCGGCGAGGCCAAATGGCTCGCTGAACACATAGGCGACCGGCCGCTGCAGGAGAACGAGCGCGCGCTGCTGACGCTAATCAAGCACGCCTCGCCGGAAATCCACCCGGCGCTGAAGCCGCTGATCGACAAGGTCGCATAAGCAGTCGCGCGACGCTATTGTTTGGCGGGCTCCGGCTTGGCACTGGTGTCGAAGCGCAACATCCATTTGAAGCTGCCGAACCAGTAGCGGCGCACGCCGCCTATGGTGCCGTCGGCGGTACGCGCGCCGATCCAGTTGTTGACGTATTGGATGAGGCGCACATCGTCCGGCCGCATCGCAAACGCCTCCGGCGTCCGCAACAGCGGGCCGCCCACCATTGTCAACTTCGCGTCATAGAGCCTTGCGGCCATTTGGGGCGTTGGCGATGTCGCGACCATTGCCTGTGCGTCGCCGCCGATGATCGCGGCGAAAACATCAGAGGTGTTGTCGAAAGACAGAATGGTCGCCTTGGGAAAAGCTTCCTTCGCGGCGGCTTCATCGGTGGAATTGGACAGCACGGCGATCTTGTATCCCTGCGCCGCCACTGCCTTGCCCGGCCTTTTCCCCAGACTGGCGATCGTCGCAACCATGCGGATATCGGCGGTGCCGGTCTGGTTGGAGAATACCACCTCGCGTGCGCGTTCCGGCGTGCTGGCGTAGCCCGCCGCGATCATGTCGAAATCACCCTTGAGCAGTCTTGTCTTAAGGTCGTTCCAGGGCACCTCGACCAGCTTCAGGTCGACGCCGAGATCAGACGCCAGCGCACTGGTCAGGTCGACATCATAGCCGGCGAACTTCCCGTCGGCCTTCTTGAGGATCCATGGCGGGTTGAGCGCCACGCCGACCGTCAGTGTCTTCTGGTCGATGATGCGCTTGAGGCTGTCGTCCGCCCGGGCTGGCAGCAGCGACAAAGCCAACCAGGCAGAAATGGCAAGTATAGTTGTGGCGATCATCTTAGCGCGCATTAATATAACCTCGCTGAGCCCGTCCGGTTGTCAGATTTACACAGAGGTGCCATTCTGTCGATAGCGGACCCTGATGGAGAGTTGCGATGTCGGCACGGATGGCGGTTACCGGTTCGATGATGTTCCTGGTTTGCCTCCTGGGCAATCCGGCGAAGCTTTCGCTGCTGCCGGCGGCAGCGCAGGCTGCGGGGGCAAAACGCGTGGTCTGCTCCAGCGCCGACTACCGCTATTCCTATTGCGGGGTCGATACGCGCCGCGGCGTGCAGTTGACCTCCAGGCTGTCGAAGGCGCGTTGCGTATACGGTAGAAGCTGGGGCTATGACGGCGGCGGCATCTGGGTCGACAATGGTTGCTCGGCCGAATTCGCAGTCGCCGGCCCCAACCGCAATCCCTCTGCTGGCGACGTCGCCGCAGCCATTATCGTCGGCGGCGTGGTAGGCGCCATTCTCGACAACGGCAATTCGCATCGCCATCATTCCGATAATTACTATCCGAAGCCCCGCCCGCGCCGTTACGACCAATGGATCGATCCGACGCCGCAATTCGACAATCAGGGCAACCCCAACTTCGATACCCACGGCAACTACCAGGGACCGCATGGGCTGGGCAAGCTTGTCACCCCTGACGACAATCCTGACCTGAATCCGGCCCTGCGCAGCGACGGCGACGACAGCGACGACGACAGTTAGATGAAGCTTAGGTCAGGTTTCGGTCGATAGTGTTGAAAAAGTCCGGGTTGCAGCAGTCCTGAAGCACTGATTCAATCTTCGTCGTAAGAGGAGATTGAGTCGATGATGGGCGAGCAAAGTGTGATGCAGGAGGAGCTGTTCTACGGCTTCA